>NZ_JBHWBW010000034.1:4270-8359 GCF_042735675.1 Kitasatospora sp. NPDC059571 | reverse complement strand
CACCCATCTATCCGCCCCCCCGCTCCCCGCGCGGGGGCGCCGCGCGGGGGGGGGGGGGCCCCCCTGCGGTGGGAGGGACTGTCAGCCGCTGTACGGGCCGTAGTCGTAGTCGTCCAGCGGGACCGCCTGGCCGGAGCCGGCGCCGAAGGGCGACAGGTCGTAGTCGTCGTAGCCGACGGCCGAGTACATCGCGGCCTTGGCCTCCTCGGTCGGCTCGACCCGGATGTTGCGGTAGCGGGGCAGACCCGTACCGGCCGGGATGAGCTTACCGAGGATGACGTTCTCCTTGAGGCCCAGCAGCGGGTCCGACTTGGCGTGGATCGCCGCGTCGGTGAGGACCCGGGTCGTCTCCTGGAAGGAGGCGGCCGACAGCCAGGACTCGGTGGCCAGCGAGGCCTTGGTGATACCCATCAGCTGCGGACGGCCGGAGGCGGGGTGACCGCCCTCGGAGACCACACGACGGTTCTCGGTCTCGAAGCGGCCGCGCTCGACGAGCTCGCCCGGGAGCAGCTCGGCGTCGCCCGACTCGATGATCGTCACGCGGCGGAGCATCTGCCGGATGATGATCTCGATGTGCTTGTCGTGGATCGACACACCCTGCGAGTTGTAGACCTTCTGGACCTCGGCCACCAGGTGGACCTGGACGGCACGCTGGCCCATGATGCGCAGGACGTCGTGCGGGTTGGTCGCACCGGCGGTCAGCTTCTGACCGACCGAGACGGCCTCGCCCTCGGAGACCTCCAGCTTGACGCGCTTGGAGACCGGGTACGCGATCTCGTCGCTGCCGTCGTCCGGGGTCACGACGATCTTGCGGGTCTTCTCGGTGTCCTCGATGCGGACACGGCCGGCGGCCTCCGAGATCGGGGCCACACCCTTGGGGGTACGGGCCTCGAAGAGCTCGACGACACGCGGCAGACCCTGGGTGATGTCGTCACCCGCCACACCACCGGTGTGGAAGGTACGCATGGTCAGCTGGGTGCCGGGCTCACCGATGGACTGGGCGGCGATGATGCCGACCGCCTCACCGATGTCGACCAGCTTGCCGGTGGCCAGCGAACGGCCGTAGCACATGGCGCAGGTGCCGACCGCCGACTCACAGGTGAGGATCGAGCGGGTCTTGACCTCGCCGATGCCGTGCCGGATCAGCTCGTCGATCAGCACGTCACCGAGGTCGGTGTTGGCGGTGGCAAGGAGCTTGCCGTCCACCGTGATGTCCTCGGCGAGCATGCGGGCGTAGACGCTGGTCTCGACGTCGTCGGCCTTGCGCAGCACGCCGTCGGCGCCCACGGAGCCGATCGACAGCTTCAGGCCGCGCTCGGTGCCGCAGTCCTCCTCGCGAATGATGACGTCCTGGGAGACGTCGACCAGACGACGGGTGAGGTAGCCGGAGTCGGCGGTACGCAACGCGGTGTCCGCGAGACCCTTACGGGCACCGTGGGTGGAGATGAAGTACTCCAGCACGGACAGGCCCTCACGGAAGGACGCCTTGATGGGACGGGGGATCGTCTCGTTCTTGGCGTTCGACACCAGACCACGCATACCGGCGATCTGACGCATCTGCATCATGTTTCCACGAGCACCCGAGTCGACCATCATGAAGATGGGGTTGGTCTTCGGGAAGTTCGCGGACATCGCCTCGGCGACCTCGTTGGTCGCCTTGGTCCAGATGTTGACGAGCTCGTTCTTGCGCTCGTCGTTGGTGATGAGACCGCGCTCGTAGTTCTTCTGGACCTTCTCGGCCTGCGCCTCGTAGCCCTCCAGGATGGCGGGCTTGCTCGGCGGGACGATGACGTCCGAGATCGAGACGGTGACACCGGAACGGGTCGACCAGTGGAAGCCGGACGCCTTCAGGTTGTCGAGCGTCGCGGCGACGACGACCTTGGGGTAGCGCTCGGCCAGGTCGTTGACGATGGCCGACAGCTGCTTCTTGCCGACCTCGTAGTCGACGAACGGGTAGTCCTCGGGCAGCAGCTCGTTGAAGAGCGCACGGCCCAGGGTCGTGGTGAGCCGGAAGGGCTCGCCCTCGAACCAGGTGGTCTGGCCGTCCTCGTCCACCGGGGCGGCCCAGCCGCGCGGCGGCACCGTGCCGGCGGGCAGGCGCAGGTCGATCGGGGCCTGGACGTCCAGCTCGCGGGCGTCGAAGGCCATGATCGCCTCGGCGGTCGACGAGAAGGAGCGGCCGGCGCCCTTCACGTTCTCGCGGTCCGAGGTGAGGAAGAACAGACCGAGCACCATGTCCTGGGTCGGCATGGTGACCGGGCGGCCGTCGGCCGGCTTGAGGATGTTGTTCGAGGACAGCATCAGGATGCGGGCCTCGGCCTGCGCCTCCGCGGAGAGCGGCAGGTGGACGGCCATCTGGTCACCGTCGAAGTCCGCGTTGAACGCGGTGCAGACGAGCGGGTGGATCTGGATGGCCTTGCCCTCGACCAGCTGCGGCTCGAAGGCCTGGATGCCGAGGCGGTGCAGGGTGGGCGCACGGTTCAGCAGAACCGGGTGCTCGGCGATGACCTCTTCGAGGACGTCCCACACGACCGGGCGGGCGCGCTCGACCATGCGCTTGGCCGACTTGATGTTCTGCGCGTGGTTCAGGTCGACCAGGCGCTTCATCACGAACGGCTTGAAGAGCTCCAGCGCCATGGCCTTGGGCAGACCGCACTGGTGCAGCTTGAGCTGCGGGCCGACGACGATGACCGAACGGGCCGAGTAGTCGACGCGCTTGCCGAGCAGGTTCTGGCGGAAACGACCCTGCTTGCCCTTGAGCATGTCGGACAGCGACTTCAGCGGGCGGTTGCCGGGGCCCGTGACCGGGCGGCCGCGGCGGCCGTTGTCGAAGAGCGCGTCGACGGCCTCCTGGAGCATGCGCTTCTCGTTGTTCACGATGATCTCGGGGGCACCGAGGTCGAGGAGGCGCTTCAGGCGGTTGTTGCGGTTGATGACGCGGCGGTACAGGTCGTTCAGGTCGGAGGTCGCGAAGCGGCCACCGTCCAGTTGCACCATCGGACGCAGGTCCGGCGGGATGACCGGGACGCAGTCCAGCACCATGCCCTTGGGCTTGTTGGTGGTCTGCAGGAACGCGGAGACGACCTTGAGGCGCTTGAGCGCACGGGTCTTCTTCTGGCCCTTGCCGGTGCGGATGATCTCGCGCAGACGCTCGGACTCCTCCGCCAGGTCGAACGACTCCAGGCGGTCCTTGAGCGCCGCGGCGCCCATCGAGCCGGAGAAGTACGTGCCGAAGCGGTCGCGCAGCTCGCGGTAGAGCAGCTCGTCGCCCTCGAGGTCCTGGACCTTGAGGTTCTTGAAGCGGCTCCACACCTCGTCGAGGCGGTCCAGCTCACGCTGGGCGCGGTCGCGCAGCTGCTTCATCTCGCGCTCGGCACCCTCGCGCACCTTGCGGCGGACGTCGGCCTTGGCGCCCTCGGCCTCCAGCTCGGCCAGGTCGGACTCGGCCTTCTTGGCGCGGCCCTCGAGGTCGGCGTCGCGGCGGTTCTCGATCTGCTGGCGCTCGACCGAGACGTGCGCCTCCAGGGACGGCAGGTCGCGCTGGCGGCGCTCGTCGTCGACCCAGGTGATCATGTAGGCGGCGAAGTAGATGACCTTCTCGAGGTCCTTCGGCGCGAGGTCGAGCAGGTAGCCCAGGCGGGACGGGACACCCTTGAAGTACCAGATGTGGGTGACCGGGGCGGCCAGCTCGATGTGGCCCATCCGCTCACGGCGCACCTTGGCGCGGGTCACCTCGACGCCGCAGCGCTCGCAGATGATGCCCTTGAAGCGGACGCGCTTGTACTTACCGCAGTAGCACTCCCAGTCCCGGGTGGGGCCGAAGATCTTCTCGCAGAAGAGGCCGTCCTTTTCGGGCTTCAGGGTGCGGTAGTTGATGGTCTCCGGCTTCTTGACCTCGCCGTGCGACCACTGGCGGATGTCGTCGGCGGTGGCCAGGCCGATGCGGAGCTCGTCGAAGAAGTTGACGTCAAGCACTGGTCGTCAAGCCCTCTTTCGTGATTCGAGAGTTTGTCTGTGGTCTGAGGGGGGCCTGGGGGCGGGGGGGGGGGGGCGGGGGGGCGGGCGGGCGGCGGGGGGGGGTCAGTTAGA
>NZ_JBHWBW010000034.1:0-4260 GCF_042735675.1 Kitasatospora sp. NPDC059571 | reverse complement strand
TGAAATCCTCGGGTCTAACACCCTCTTTGGGTCTGTCGTTGTTGTGTGGGGGGTGGGGGGGGGGCGGGGGGGGGGGCCGGCCGCGGGGCGCGGGCCCGCCGGCCCCACCTCCGTCAGACCTCTTCGACGCTGCTCGGCTCGCGCCGGGACAGGTCAATGCCGAGCTCCTCGGCGGCACGGAACACGTCCTCGTCGCTGTCCCGCATCTCGATGGACTGGCCGTCCGAGGACAGCACCTCCACGTTGAGGCAGAGCGACTGCATTTCCTTGATGAGGACCTTGAAGGACTCGGGAATGCCGGGCTCGGGGATGTTCTCGCCCTTGACGATGGCCTCGTAGACCTTCACGCGGCCGAGGACGTCGTCGGACTTGATGGTGAGCAGCTCCTGCAGTGCGTACGCGGCGCCGTACGCTTCCAGGGCCCACACCTCCATCTCACCGAAGCGCTGACCACCGAACTGCGCCTTACCACCGAGCGGCTGCTGGGTGATCATCGAGTACGGGCCGGTCGAGCGGGCGTGGAGCTTGTCGTCGACCAGGTGGTGCAGCTTGAGGATGTACATGTAGCCGACCGAGATCGGCATCGGGAACGGCTCGCCGGAGCGGCCGTCGAACAGCCGGGCCTTGCCGGTGGAGTTCACCAGGCGCTCACCGTCACGGGTGAGGGTGGTGTTGTCCAGCAGGCCGGTGATCTCGTCCTCGCGGGCGCCGTCGAAGACCGGGGTGGCGAGGTTGGTGCCACCGACGACCGAGTCGGCGCCGATCTCCTGCAGGCGCTGGGCCCACTCGTCGGCGAGACCGGAGACGTCCCAGCCCTGCTGGGCGAGCCAGCCGAGGTGGATCTCCAGGACCTGTCCCGGGTTCATTCGGGACGGGACACCCAGCGGGTTGAGGATGATGTCGACCGGGGTGCCGTCCTCCAGGAACGGCATGTCCTCGACCGGCAGGATCTTGGAGATGACGCCCTTGTTGCCGTGACGGCCGGCGAGCTTGTCACCGTTGGTGATCTTGCGCTTCTGGGCCACGTAGACGCGGACCAGCTGGTTCACGCCCGGGGGAAGCTCGTCGCCCTCCTCGCGGTCGAAGACGCGGACGCCGATGACCTTGCCGGACTCGCCGTGCGGCACCTTCAGCGAGGTGTCGCGGACCTCGCGTGCCTTCTCACCGAAGATCGCGCGGAGCAGGCGCTCCTCCGGGGTGAGCTCGGTCTCGCCCTTCGGGGTGACCTTGCCGACCAGGATGTCGCCGGTGACGACGTCGGCGCCGATCCGGATGATGCCGCGCTCGTCGAGGTCGGCGAGGACCTCCTCGGAGACGTTCGGGATGTCCCGGGTGATCTCCTCGGGGCCCAGCTTGGTGTCACGGGCGTCGACCTCGTGCTCCTCGATGTGGATCGAGGAGAGGACGTCGTCCTGCACGAGGCGCTGCGACAGGATGATCGCGTCCTCGTAGTTGTGGCCCTCCCACGACATGAACGCCACCAGGAGGTTCTTGCCGAGCGCCATCTCGCCCTGGTCGGTGCACGGGCCGTCGGCCAGCACCTGGCCGGCCTCGACCCGGGCGCCCTCGTCCACGAGCACCTTCTGGTTGAAGGAGGTGCCCTGGTTCGAGCGGGTGAACTTGGCGGCGCGGTACGTGGTGTACGTGCCGTCGTCGTTGGCCACGGTGACGTAGTCGGCCGAGACCTCCTGCACCACACCGGCCTTCTCGGCGGTGATGACGTCGGCGGCGTCGACCGCGCAGCGGTACTCCATGCCGGTGCCGACCAGCGGGGCCTCGCTCTTCAGCAGCGGCACCGCCTGGCGCATCATGTTCGAGCCCATGAGCGCGCGGTTGGCGTCGTCGTGCTCGAGGAACGGGATCATGGCGGTCGCGACCGACACCATCTGGCGCGGCGAGACGTCCATGTAGTCGATCTCGGTGCCCGGGATGTAGTCGATCTCGCCGCCGCGGCGGCGGACGAGCACGCGGGGCTCCGCGAAGTGGAGGTCGTTCGTCAGCGGGGCGTTCGCCTGCGCGATGACGTAGCGGTCCTCCTCGTCGGCGGTGAGGTAGTCCACCTGCTCGGTGACGACACCCTCGACGACCTTGCGGTACGGGGTCTCGATGAAGCCGAACGCGTTGACCCGGCCGTACGAGGCGAGCGAGCCGATCAGACCGATGTTCGGGCCTTCCGGCGTCTCGATCGGACACATGCGGCCGTAGTGCGAGGGGTGCACGTCACGGACCTCGAAGCCGGCCCGCTCACGGGACAGACCACCGGGGCCGAGCGCGGACAGACGGCGCTTGTGGGTCAGGCCCGACAGCGGGTTCGTCTGGTCCATGAACTGCGACAGCTGGCTGGTGCCGAAGAACTCCTTGATGGAGGCGACGACCGGCCGGATGTTGATCAGGGTCTGCGGCGTGATCGCCTCGACGTCCTGGGTGGTCATGCGCTCGCGCACGACGCGCTCCATACGGGCCAGACCCGTACGGACCTGGTTCTGGATGAGCTCGCCGACGTTGCGCAGGCGCCGGTTGCCGAAGTGGTCGATGTCGTCGACCTCGATGACGATGTCGCGGCCCTCGTCGTCGCGCCACTCGGTCTCGCCGGCGTGCAGCTTCACCAGGTACTTGATGGTGTTGATGATGTCCGGCTCGGTGAGCACGCCGGAGTCCAGGGACTCGCCGTTGCCGAGCTTGCGGTTGACCTTGTAGCGGCCGACCTTGGCCAGGTCGTAGCGCTTCGGGTTGAAGTAGAGGTTCTCGAGCAGCGTCTGCGCGGCCTCACGCGTGGGCGGCTCGCCCGGGCGCAGCTTGCGGTAGATGTCGAGGAGTGCGTCGTCCTGGCCCTGGGTGTGGTCCTTCTCCAGGGTGGCGCGCATCGACTCGTACTCGCCGAACTCCTCGAGGATCATCTCGTTGGTCCAGCCGAGGGCCTTGAGGAGGACGGTGACCGACTGCTTGCGCTTGCGGTCGATGCGGACACCGACCATGTCGCGCTTGTCGATCTCCATCTCCAGCCAGGCACCGCGGGAGGGGATGATCTTGGAGGAGTAGATGTCCTTGTCGGACACCTTGTCGAGCGACGAGTCGAAGTACACGCCGGGGGAACGGACCAGCTGCGACACGACGACGCGCTCGGTGCCGTTGATCACGAACGTGCCCTTGTGGGTCATGAGCGGGAAGTCGCCCATGAAGACCGTCTGAGACTTGATCTCACCGGTCTCGTTGTTGGTGAACTCGGCCGTGACGAAGAGCGGGGCCGCGTAGGTGAAGTCGCGGTCCTTGCACTCGTCAATGGAGTTCTTCGGCGGCTCGAAACGGTGGTCGCGGAAGGTCAGCGACATCGACCCGGAGAAGTCCTCGATCGGCGAGATCTCCTCGAAGATCTCCTCCAGACCGGACTTGGTGGGGACGTCCTGACCGTTGTCCAGTGCCGCCTCGACCCGGGCCTTCCAGGCCGCGTTGCCGAGCAGCCAGTCAAAGCTCTCGGTCTGCAGGGCCAGGAGGTTCGGGACCTCGAGGGGCTCCTTGATCTTCGCGAACGAGACGCGGAGCGGGGCGGTGGATGCGGCGGAATTGTTCGAGGCGTTGCGCGGCGCGGCCAAGAGGGGGGTCCTTCCGAGGGCTCGGAGCTCACTGCGCGCGTACCGGCCGGGCCATGACGGGAGCCGATCCCACCTCCGGGGACCACCGCTCCGGGGAGGTGAATCCCCAGGTCGGAGCCGGTCTACGGAGGCGGTGCCAGACCCCTACAGGGCAGCGCAGACTCCGGGCGACGAGTCACGGAGCAGCTAACAGGCAGCGCAAAGGGACAGTGTAGCCAAAGGCGACACTGCTGACAAGCCCTGATTCGGAGACCGAATCGGACGCTCCTCCCGTACAACCGACGGCCCGGGTGATCCCGGGCCACCGCACCTCACGACGAGTCACTGAGAAGGTTCCCAGCGCCGCGGTCGAATATGCATCGACCCCTGACCCGACTCGCTCCGCAGTGAGGCACGCGCCTTGAGAATCGCGCGCCACGTGCGGTTCGTCAAGGCCCCCACCAGGGTGTGGACCTCGGACTGCCCATCGTTCCAGGCCCGCCCGGCGTTACAGATCCCGTGGTGGCGGCCCACGCCGGACGACAGCGATCACCATACCGGCCCCCACCGACGGTGGCCGAGCGCACGGCCCGCGCCCGGCCGGGAACCGGCAGCTGCCCGACGGACGGCCGGCGGGTGCCCGACAGGTGCCCGGATACGCCAAAAGGCCGGGCCGGCCACCCCGCAGGGT
>NZ_JBHWBW010000033.1:0-30828 GCF_042735675.1 Kitasatospora sp. NPDC059571 | reverse complement strand
CAGGCACCCGCCGACGGCCTGCGGCCCGCCACCTCCGGCGACGCCGCACCCGCCACCGCCGACCGGGCCGGCCTGCTGCGCGTCGCACCCGCCCAGTGGACCCGCACCGCCCGGCTGGACTTCTCCGCCTGGCCCGCCCGCGGCGACCGCACCGGCGACACCGCCCTGCTGGACCGCGCGCTGACGGCCTGGCAGCACGGCGGCCCGACCGTGCACACCGAACCCGGAACACCCGCAGGGCCCCCCGCCGCACCGGCCCGGCTGCTGTACGCCGGCACCGTCGACGGCGACCGGGTGGCCGTCCTCTACGACGGCGGACGGATCGCCCACTGGAGCGACGCCGGCGGCCTGACCCTGGCCCGCGCCGACGACAGCGACGTCACCACCGGCGCCGCCGTGGTGCTGCGCCGCACCGCCCGCTCCGTCCGCCTCCTCCTCGCCCCCTGGGTGGCGACCGCCGAACTGCGCCGCCTGCGCGAGCCCGACACCCCGGCCCGACCCGTGTCCCGCACCGGCGGCGTCACCGAGGCCCTGGCGACCGCCGGTGCCGACTGCCAGGCCGGCCCCGTCCTCCAACTGCGCTCCTCCCGCACGGTCGCCGAGAACCACGCCTTCCTGCTCGCCGACGTCGGCGGCCTCGTCCCCGCCCACCTCACCTACACCCCGCCGCCCCGCGAGGGCGCCGCCCGCGCACCCCGCGAGGCCACCGGCAGCGAGGCCCTGGTGACCTGGTCCCGGACGGCGTGCGCACTGCCCGAACACGGACCCGGGGTCAAGGAGGTCAACGCCTGGGCGTTCGCCGAGCAGCAGCTGCCGCAACGGGCCGGCACCGCGACCTGGGTCTGCCTGCGCACCGACCGCTGGAACGGCGACGGCTCGGCCGCCACCGAGGTGCTCCTCCCCGGAGCCGCGGGCGGCGCCGTCCGGACGGGGCTCGCCGAGGGACGCGGCTGCAGCCGCTTCGACCAGAACGCCGTCGGCTGGACCCGCTGGCGCGCGCCCGACGGCCGCGACTTCCTGCTGGTCGCCGGCAGCCGCCGGGTGGCCAGGCTCAGCGTCCGCGGCGCCGGCGCCCCGGTCGACGAGTCCCCGTCCGACCGCACCCTCGCCGTCGAACGCCCCACCGCCGGCCGCCCCGAGGTGACCGGAGTCCTCGACGACGGCACGGTGGTCCGCCCGCCGTCCTGAGATCCGGGCGGGTCGTCCCACCGGGAACGCGGACCCTGCCCGGTGCCGTGCCGCCCGGCAGCGGGTACCGGTTCGGGATCCGACCGGAACGGGCCTTGCGGCACGGGGTATAACTGGCAGCGTGACCACCGATCTGCCACCCTCGACCAGGCCCGTCACCCTGGAGCACGTCGCCAAGGTGGCAGGCGTCTCCCGGGCCACCGTCTCGCGCGTCGTGAACGGGAAGTCCACCGTCGATCCGGAGCTGCGCCGGATCGTCGAGGAGGCCGTCGCCGCGACCAACTACGTCCCGAACTCCGCCGCGCGGTCCCTGGTGACCCGCCGCACCAACTCGATCGCGCTGGTGGTCTCCGAGGCCGAGCGGCGCAACCAGGCGCTCGACCCCTTCGTCGGCCGGATGTTCACCGACCCGCACTTCGGCCGCGTGGTCAGCGGGGTGATCCAGGTGCTGCGCCCGCAGGGGATGCAGATGGTCCTGATGCTCGCCGACGACAGCGACTCCCGGGGCCAGCTGCTCGGCTACCTCCGGCAGGGGCACGTCGACGGCGTGATCCTGGTGTCCTCCAACGTCTCGGACCCGCTGCCGCAGTGGCTCAGCGACTCGCGGATGCCGGCGGTCCTGGCCTCCCGGCCGGCCTCGTCCTGCTCGATCGCCTACGTGGACGTCGACCAGCGGGAGGGCGTCCGGCTGGCGGTCGACCACCTGGTGGGCCTCGGCCGGCGCCGGATCGCCACCATCGCCGGGCCGCTCGACATGCCGGCCAGCCAGGAGCGCCTGGCGGGCTTCCGCGACGCGGTCGCTGCGCACGGCCTCGGCGAGGCCGTCCACGTGGAGGGCGACTTCACCCAGGACGGCGGCGCGGCCGCGATGCGGCGCCTGCTGGAGCTGAGGCCCGATCTGGACGGCGTGTTCATCGCCTCCGACCTGATGGCCCTGGGGGCGATGCCGGTGCTCTCCCGCAGCGGCCGCAGCGTCCCGGAGGACGTCGCCGTGGTCGGCTTCGACGACAGCAGCCCCGCACTCGCCTGCGATCCCCAACTGACCACCGTCCGGCAGCCGGTCGAGGACATGGCCGCCGAGATGGCCCGCCTGGTGCTCCGTCAGATCGCCGAGCCCGCCAAGGCGATGCCGCATGTCGTCTTCCGGCCGTCGCTGGTGATCCGCCAGTCCGCCTGAGCGGAAGGACGCACGGGGAATCGCGAGGGGGCGGCATGGACGGGGTGTCGGACGACGGGGCGGTACGGAGCTTCCTGGAGACGCTCGAGGTCGGCGACCTCTGCACCGGTGTGATCACCGCGGGTGACCCCTCGCGTGCGCAGGCGGTGACGCTCGACGGATTCCCGACGAGGGCACTGGGATCGCTCGGTTCTGCGGACACGGTTTGGGGCCGGGGACGGACCGAGACCTACGAGGTCGGCCGGCGGATCACCGCCGGGGTGGTCGCCGTCGACCTGGACGAGGGCCGGGTCCGGTTGTCGACGGCAGCCGCCGAGCACCCGGAGCTCTGGGCGTTCCTGTCGCGGTGCCGCCGCGGTGACATCCTCTCCGGCACCGTCGCGGCGATCGAGTCGTTCGGCGTGTTCGTGGCGCTGGACGACGGCCCCGCCCATCCGGTCTTCCCCGGCGTCGGCTTCATCAGCATCCCCGAACTGTCCTGGCAGTACTTCGACGCAGTGACGGACATCGTCCGGACCGGCGAGCGGGTCCGCTGCGAGTTCCTCCAGTTCGACACCTGGAACGGGGAGGCCAGGCTGTCACTGCGGGCCACGCAGCCGGACCCCTTCCGGGCCTTCGCGGCCGGGGTCGAGGTGGGCCGGATCCTCCCCGGGACGGTCACCCGACTGGTGCCGTTCGGCGCCTTCGTCCGGCTCGCCGACGGGATCGAGGGGCTCGTCCACCCCACGGAGCTCGAATGACCCCCACGGGGACCTGAGCCGCCACGACCCCCGCGGCACACAGGGCGGCCGCCCGGGCCGGTGGCCCGACCTCCGCCCTGCGCGGCGCCACCCGGGAACCGCCGTTCGGGTTGCAACCCCGACGCGGCATTTCGTCCGCTGTTGTCCAGATACATCCGATGCTGTACTGGTCCGTATGGTCAGTGGGCAGAGCCGCCGCACCAGGCGGCGCGCGGCGCGGGCGGAGCAGGAGCGTGCCGCCCGGGAGACGCGCACCCGGGTGCAGCTGCTGATCGAACTGACGGCGCGCAACGCCCCCTACCGCAAGGGGCTGCTCGCAGCCGTCCAGGGGCTCAGCCCGCAGGAGGCGGCGATCCTCGCCGATCTGGAACGGCACGGACTGCAGGTCCCGCAGCTGCACGACGTGCTGTGCGGCGGCCACGTCCTGGTCGACGAGCCGCAGCTGTACGAGGCGTGGCGGTTCCCCGAGGTGAGTCACCACCGGCTGTCGAGCCACCACCGCGACATCGACAAGTCCCGCTACCCGGACATCGGCATGCGCGGTCAGGTGGTGCGCGAGAAGCTGCACGGCCGCACCGCCAACGGCACCTGGCTGCAGCTGGAGAAGACGCCGGCCGCGTTCGGCGCCCGCAGACTGCCCAGCCTGGACGACCTGCGCCACCTGATGGACTACGTCGTCTACCGGATCACCCGCAGCAACGTCGGCCCATGGGGGCTGTCCCGGGTCACCGAGCGGCGGCCGATGTACCTCTCGCCCGCCGTCGCCGTCCCCACCTCGCTGGCCGCGCCCGTCTCCCGGTCGCTGGCCGAGGCGCTGCGGCGGATCGAGGCCGACGACGACACCACCTCGGCCTCCGCCGACCTCGCCGGGCGGTTCCCCCCGCCCGAGCGGGACGAGCCGTCCGACGAACTCGGCGGATCGCTCTCCGGCCGCTCCGGGCGCGGGCTCTTCGGCAACTCCCAGGTGTGGATCAGCGAGGCACCGCTGCCGCCCGCGGCCCGCGTGCTCGCGGAACCCGACGGCGGACCGCCGCCGGGGACCCGATGGACGGAGGACGACCAGTGAGCGACGGCGACGCCCCCGAGCCCGAGGCAGGGTCCGCCTCCGTCCCCGAGGGACTGGTGACCGCCGTGGTCGACCTCGTCCACACCGGGGCGGTCCCGCTCGGCGCCTACACCATCGCCGAGCTGACCGTCGTGGACGCGGTCGTGGACTTCCTGGAGGCCCGCCCCTCGGAGGAGGTGCTGGCCGAGGCCGTCCGCTCGCTCGCCGCACGCCAACTCCTCGTGCCCGGCGCCGGGCAGGACCGGATCCAGGTCCGGGGCGACCTCGGCATCGCGGTGGCCTTCCAACGGCGCGCCCGGGCCGTCCTGGACGCGCGGATCACCGGTGCGGGACCCGGCGAGCCCTGGCGGACGCTCGTCCTGCCCCAGCCGGAGCGCGTCTGCCTGATCGTCCGCATCGACGCGCTGGGTATCCACGAACTGTCGCTGCGCACCCTCGACGAGACCCTGCGGATCCTGACCGACTGGCTGCCCAGGGGACCGTGGGCCCCGGCCGACCGGACGGTCGACGCAGAGGCGGTCCTGGCAGCCGCGGAACGCTCCGCCCTGCTCACCACCGTCCGGTACACGACCGTCGGATCGGCGGAGATCGCCGGCGAGACCACCGACCTGATCCTGGCCGCCCGGGGCGGGAGGCTGCACGCCTTCACCCGGGATTCCGCCGACCGCGCCCGCCTGGTGCCCCGGAGCGGTCGCCCCACCGGTGTGCGCGACACCGTCGCCGCCCTCCTGGACCGCCGGCCGGCGGACCGGGACGAGGGGACCGGCTGACCGGGAGGTCCGCAGACTCGTCCTCCGCCGCACCGCCGTACACTCCGGGACCGTGATCGAACTGTGGCCCGTGGTGCCGGACGGCGAGCGATGGCAGTGGACGCTGGAGCCGTTCGTGGCGGTGGGGCCGCTGCGCTTCGGCATGAGTCCCGCCGAGGCCGCTGATGCCTTGAGGCAGGCCACCGCCGAGGCCGAGCCGCACCGGCACTACCATCCCGCGCCGTGCAGCCTTCGCGACAGCGAGGACGGCCGGTACCTCGACTTCGGCCTGCGCCTGTACTACGGGCAGGGGCGGCTCGCCGCGGTCATCGTCAACGCCCTGTGCGGGCCGCAGGTTCTCGTCGACGGGGCGGCTCTGGTCGCCCGGGTGCCGTCGGCGGTGGAGCGGTGGATGCTGGACCGGGCCGCGGCCCACGAGCCGGACGGCGAGGTCGTGTACATGGGCGGTGGACTCGTCTGCTCGGAGTCCCTCGGTGTGGTGATCAACGTCCAGCGGGCCGGCGACCGCCTGATCACCCGGCCGATGTTCCTGTCCGCCGAGGCACTCGACGGTGGCTCGTACTTCCTGCCGGAGGATCTCTGGGAGATCGAACGGTAGGCAGCCCGCGACGATCGTCGCGCGGGCGGCAACCGCTCCGGTCAGAGGCGGCGCAGCACCGCGACGACGCGGCCCAGGAGGACGGCCTCGTCGGCGGGGATCGGGTCGAAGGCCGGGTTCTCGGCGACCAGCCAGGTCCGGCGGCCGTCGGTCCTGAGGCGCTTCACGGTGGCCTCACCGTCGATCATGGCGGCGACGATGTCGCCGTTGTCGGCGACCGGCTGGCGGCGCACCGCGACGATGTCGCCGTCGCGGATGGCCGCTCCGGTCATCGAGTCGCCCCGCACGGTCAGGGCGAATATCTCGCCGTCGCCGACCAGTTGGCGGGGGAGGGTGAGTACCTCCTCGACGTCCTGCTCGGCGTGGATCGGCGCCCCGGCGGCGATCCGGCCGACGACCGGGACCTCCACCGTGCCGGACGGGCGCGCCCCGGGCGTGCCGTCGGTGTCGCGGTCGCCCCGGACCCGGTACGCGCGCGGACGCCGCGGATCCTGGTACAGGACGCCCTTCGCCTCCAGTTGCCGGATCTGGTGCGCGACCGAGGACGTGCTGCTCAGCCCGACGGCCTCGCCGAGTTCGCGCATCGACGGCGGGAAGCCGCGGCGGGCCACCGACTCCCGGATCGCGGCGACGATCGCCCGCTGCCGATCGGTGAGCGCGTCCTCGCCCGGCCGCCCGCCTGCCCGGTGGTCGGCCCGGTGGTCGGCCGGGCCCTGATCCGGCTTCGCCATGCACTGCTCCCTGATCGGTCCCGGCCTCCTCGGCGGCGCCCGGGCGCCGCCCGCCGATTCGATCACCTCGACGGCGTAAAGGGAACCACGCCCCCGGGATCGGCCGTAGTGCGGGCCCGGCGCTCGCGCCGGGCGGTGGCGGCGTACCGGCCGGTCGGGGGAAGCGCGTCAGGTGGCGGGAGCGGCCGTCGGCGCCGGGCCGTAGGTGGGGAGCGGGCGCCTCGGGTGCGGGCCCGATCACCGGGACGACGTGGGTGGCCATGGGGGCGGGCGGGCCGGGCCTCGCTCGAACGCGGCTGCCCCGGGCCGCGGTGCGGTCCGGGGCAGCGCGAGGTCACGGGCCGTCAGGTCGGGTCGACGGCCTGCGGCGCGGGCCGGTGGCTAGTGGGGCAGCCGGTCCAGGAGCCAGGTGCCGAGTTCCTCGGTGATGGCGGTGTGCGGTGTGGTGGTGGAGGAGCAGATGAAGTCGTCCACGTCGCTCTGGTCCGGGGACAGGTTGTCGATCTCTGCGTAGAGGTCGTCCTGCTTGTCGATGTCGCGGATGGCCACGGCACTGACGGAGGGGACGAAGCAGATCTCGGGGTGGCGCAGGTCGGCGGTGCCGCCGCTCTTCTTCAGGGCGTCGGCGACGATCTGGTACGAGGCGAGGGTGCCGCCGGGAGCGCCGTCGAGTTCGGGGAAGCCGTCGGTGGTGATCGTCCGGGCGGCGGGCGGCAGCAGGCGCTTCAGCTCGGCGACGGTGACGCCCCGACCGGTGGCCTGGGTGCGGAAGGTGGTGCCCGGGAAGCCGATCAGGCCGGTGCTCCTCAGCGCGATCGCGCCGGGCGGCACGTCCAGGCCGGTGCCGTTGCCGGTGCCGTTGGCGAGCGCCAGCAGGCGCGGGATCCGCGGCCAGCCGCCGACGCGGTCCAGCTGGGCCAGGAACTCGGTGCGCATCGGGTCGACGCGGACCTCGCCGCTCTCCTTGTCGTAGTGCCGCCAGAGCATCTGCCGGGCGGCGGGGCTGTCCATCTGCTGCGCGAACGGGTGGGTCATGCCGGGCAGGGTCGGGATGAAGTGCGCGAACGCCTGGAGCCCGATGGGGATCACGCCGCCGCGGTGCGGGCTGTCCCAGGAGAAGTACAGCCCCGTCCGGTGGTCCATGCGCTGCATTTCCAGCTTGGCCAGGGCATAGCGGGTGATCATGCCACCCATGCTGAAGCCGCCGACCGTCAGCCGGGCGTCGCCCAGCTGCTCGGCGATCGTGCGCATGACGGCCGCCTGCACGGCCTGGGCGTTCTCGAGGATGGACGCGGTGCGCTCCTCGAAGCCCAGCAGGATGACGGTGCGGCCCTGCTGGCGCATCCGGGTGATCAGCGGGAAGTCCCGGTCGAGGCCCGCGTACAGCCAGTCCAGGTCGCTGCGGCCGAGGTTGAACCCGTCGGCCATGATCACCGGCCGCTGGACGCCCTTCGTGCCCTGGGCGTAGTAGACGTTGGCGAAGCCGTTCGGCAGCTGCCACTCCTCGTCCGCCGGGGGAACGGGATACGGGAGCGGTGTCGGGGACGCGATCGGATCGGCAAGCGTGAAGGCAGGGAAGTCCTGCTCGATGTTCTGCTCGGCCAAGGCCGGCTCCTTAGTGCTGTGTGCATGGCGGCGCCCAGGGGTGGCGGACGCACGCCGGGTGGGGACATGACTGCTTCGCATCCTCACTGCTTCGTGTGGAAACGGTTTGCGACGCGCCTGCGGCTGTCGCTCGTACGAGTGACCCGCGGGGCCCCGGCCCGGCGGGCGGGCCGCCGGCCGTCCGTCGACGCGCGGCGACACGCGAAAGGTATTCGCACAAATATTCGAACAGGGTCTACGCTGGTGGGACGGAGGGGGTCCGGACCGGTCAGGGGGTCGTGAGAGCAAGGAGGTGGCGTGCGTGTTCACCCATCTGCATGTCGCCTCGGGCTACTCGGCCCGCTACGGCGCGAGCCTGCCGGACGCACTCGCCGCACGGGCCGCCGAGCAGCGGCTCGGCGCGCTCGCGCTGACCGACCGCGACACGGTCGCCGGCGCGGTGCGCTTCGCGAAGGCCTGCGCGGTGGCCGGCATCCGGCCGGTCCTCGGCGCCGACCTCGCCGTCCCGCTGCTGGCCGACGACCGCGTCGGACCGGTGCGCAGTGCCGGGGGAGTGGGCCCGGCGGGGGAGCGGCGGCGCAGTCCGGCCCGGGGCGGGGCGTTCGTGGACGAGTCCGCACCCCGGGTGACCCTGCTGGCCAGGGACCGTACCGGCTGGGCGAACCTCTGCGCACTGATCACCGCCGCCTGGGCCGCACGCGCCGAGCGCGGCGGCGGCCAGCCGATCGTGCCGTGGGAGACGATCGCGCAGCACGCCGAGGGCCTGACCGCACTCCTCGGCCCCGCCTCCGAGCCCGTCCGCGCGCTCGCCGCCGGACGGCCGGACACCGCGACCGACCTCCTCGGCCCCTGGCGCGAGGCCTTCGGCCCCCATCTGCGCCTGGAGGCCGTCCACCACCGCCGCACCGGCACCGGCGCGGGCTCGCTGCGCCTGGCCGCCCGCACGGTCGGTCTCGCCGCCGACCTCGACCTGCTCGCGGTGATCACCAACGCGGTCCGCTACCTCGACCCCGCCCAGGCCCGGGTCGCGGACGTGCTGGACTCGGCCAGGCTGCTGATGCCGATCCGGCGGGGCAGGACCTGCAACGGCGAGCGGACCCTGAAGGACCACCGCGAGATGGCCGCGCTCGCCGAGGAGGTCGCCCGGGCGGCCGGCCAGGAGCACGGCGGGGCCGCGCACCTGCTCGCCACCACCGCCCGCACCGCCGCCGACTGCCGCCTCGACCCGGCCGCCGACCTCGGCATCGGCCAGGTCCACTTCCCCGAGGAGCACGTCGTCGGCGTCGCCCCCGGCACCTCCGCCCGCGTCCTGCGCGAGCGGTGCGACGCCGCGATGACCCGGCTCGGCTACGACCGCAGCCCCACCATGCGCGCCCGCCTGGACGAGGAGCTGCGCGTCATCAACACGCTCGGCTGGCCCACCTACTTCCTGACGGTCGCCCAGGTCGTCGACGACGTCAAGGAGATGGGCATCCGCGTCCAGGCGAGAGGCTCCGGCGCCGGCTCCCTGGTCGTCCACCTGCTGGGCATCTCGTTCGTGAACCCGCTCGACCACGAGCTGATCATGGAACGGTTCCTCAACCTGCGCCGCAAGAGCCTGCCCGACATCGACATCGACGTGGAGTCCGCCCGCCGCCTGGACGTCTACCGCCGCATCATGGCCCGCTACGGCACCGAGCGGGTCTGCACCCTGTCGATGCCGGAGACCTACCGCGCCCGGCACGCCATCCGCGACACCGGCCTCGCGCTCGGCCTGCCGCCGGACGAGGTCGGCCGCCTCGCCAAGGCCTTCCCGCACATCACCGCCCGCTCCATCACCACCGCCCTCGCCGAGCTCCCGGAGCTGAGCAACGTCCGCGAGCACGCCCACCGCTACGGCCCGCTGTTCGACCTCGCCGAGGGCCTCGACGCGCTCCCGCGCGGCACCGCCATGCACCCCTGCGGCGTCATCCTCTCCAACAACACCCTGCTGGCCCGGACCCCCGTCGTGCCGACGCCGACCGAGGGCTTCCCCGCCATGCAGTTCGACAAGGAGGACGTGGAGCTGGACGGCCTCGGCCTCCTCAAACTCGACGTCCTCGGCGTCCGGATGCAGTCCTCCATGGCCTATGCCGTGCAGGAGATCGAACGCACCACCGGCCGCAGGATCGACCTCGACGACCGCGCCCACGTCCCGCTGGACAACCCGGAGGCCTACGAACTCCTGCGCAGCGGCCAGAACCTGGGCGTCTTCCAGCTCGAATCGCCCGGCCAGCTCGATCTCGCCGGCCGCCTCCAGCCCGAGACCTTCGAGGACCTCGTCGCCGAGATCAGCCTCTTCCGCCCCGGCCCCGTCCAGGCCGACATGATCCGACCCTTCCTCCTCGGTCGGCACGGCAGGAAACCCGTGCACTACCCCCACCCCGACCTCGAACCCGCGCTGCGCTCCACCTACGGCGTGGTCATCTTCAACGAGCAGCTGATCAAGGTGTTCGCCACCATGACCCGCTCGGACCTCGCGATGGGGGAGGAGGCCCGCCGGGCGCTGGCCGGGCCGGAACGGCTGCCGAAGCTGGAGGCCTGGTACCGCAGGCGCGCCACCGCAGCCGGCTACACCGAGGCCGTCGTCGACGAGGTCTGGCAGATGATCGAGAACATGGGCGCGTACGGCTTCGCGAAGAGCCACGCGGTCGCGTTCGCCCTGACCACCCTGCAGTCCGCCTGGCTCAAGGCCCACTACCCGGCCCCGTTCTACGCCGGCCTGCTCGAGCACGACCCCGGCATGTACCCCAAGCGGCTCGTCCTCGCCGACGCGCGGCGCCGCGGCGTGCCCGTCCTGCCCGTCGACGTCCAGCACTCCGCCGCCGGCTACCGCACCGAACGGCTCCCGGACGGCCGCCTCGGCCTGCGGGTCTCCATAGCCGACATCCACGGCATCACCGAGGAGATCGCCGAACGGATCGACACCTGCCGCCCCTACAGCGACATCGCCGACTTCTGGGACCGGGCCCGCCCCACCCATCCGGTCGCCGAACGCCTCGCCCGCATCGGCGCCCTCGACCGGCTCGCCCCCGGCGCACACCGCCGCGAACTCCTCCTGCAGATCGACGAACTCCACCGCCGGCACCGCACCGCCACCATCCCCGCCCAACTCGTCCTCGCCCCGCCGGCCGCCCCCGCGCCGGGCACCACCGGCCTGCCCGTGATGACCCCGCTCGACGAGATGCAGGCCGAGCTGGAGGTCATCGGCATGGACGCCTCCCGGCACCTCATGGAGCCCTTCCACCCGCTGCTCGCCGAGCTCGGCGTCACCCCCGCCCACCTGCTGAAGGAGCACCGCGAGGGGGAGACCGTCCTCGTCGCCGGAGCGAAGGTCGCCATCCAGACCCCGCCGATGCGCTCCGGCCGCCGCACGATCTTCGTGTCCCTGGACGACGGCTCCCGCGGCGACGCCGGACAGGTCGACCTCACGTTCTTCGACGACACCCACGCCCAGGCCGCCTACCCCCTCTTCCACCACTTCCTGATCCTCGCCCGCGGCACCGTCTCCCGCCGCGGCAGGTCCGTCACCGTCATCGGCACCTGCGCCTGGAACCTCCAGGAGGTCGCCGACGCCCACACCGCGGGCGGCACCGCAGCCGTACGCGAGTACCTCACCCGCACCACCGCCCCGCCCACCGACACCCACGAGGCCCGTGCGGACCCTGCCGACGGGCCCGGCGCGGAGCGCGGCCGCCGCGGCGGCGCCGGCAGGCTGTGGCACGCGAGCCCGGGGAGCGCAGGCTGATGACGACCCGTTCGATCCTCCACGTCCGCCTGCACCGGGTGCCGTTCGCGCTCTACGGCGAGACGTTCGCCCTGCTCGGCGACATCACCCCCGCCGTCCAGGCCCTGCCGCCCGAATCCGCGCTCCTCGACGTCACCGGCGCGCTCGGCTACTTCGACCGCACCCCGGAAGGCCTCGCCGACCTGGTCGCCACCCGCCTCCTCGCCCGCTTCGGCCTGCACGCCGCGATCGGCGGCGGCGACAGCCCGCTCCTGGCCGGCCTCGCCGCCGACACCTGCGCCCCCGGCCAGACCCGCATCCTCGGCCCCGGCACCCCGGACACCGGGCGGTTCCTGCGCTCCCGCCCGGTCGAGGCCCTGCCCGGCATCGGCCCCAAGCTCGCCCGGGCCCTCGCCCGCTTCGGCATCACCACGGTCGGCGAACTCGCCGACCTGCCGCTCGCGACCGTGCAGCGGATCGCCGGCACCAGCACCGGCCGTCTGCTCCACGAGCGAGCGAACGGCCACGACCCCCGCACCGTCGTCCCCTCCGGGCCGCCCGCCGGCATCACCGCCGGCCGCCGCTTCCCGACCGACGTCCTCGACCCCGACCGGATCCGCCGGACCCTGCTCGACCTCGCCACCGACCTCGGCTTCCGCCTGCGCACCGGCCACAAGACCTGCCGCGCCCTCGAACTGCAGATCACCTACGCCGACCGCACCGGCACCACCCGCACCCGCACCCTGCGCGAGCCCACCGCCCACACCCCCCACCTCGCCGACACCCTGTACGGCATGTTCGCCGCGCTCGGCCTCCAGCGTGCCCGCATCCGCGCCGTCACCGCCCGCGTCGCCCACCTCGCCCCCGCCGCCACCGGCCACACCCAGCTCACCCTCGACCCCGGGGCCGAGGACCGCCGCACCCTCGAACCGGTCATCGACAGGGCCAACCACCGCTGGGGCACCGGCACCCTCCGCCCGGCCGCCCTCACCGCCCTCCCGAGCCCGGGCGGACCCCGGCGGCACCGCGCCGGTCCTGCCGCCGCCGACCGCCGGCCGTACCGCGCCGCACGCTCGCCGATCGGCTCCTGACGTCCCCGCCCGCCCGCGTACGAGCGCCCGGGCGGGCAGGCCGTCCGAAGTGTGCTCACCGAGCGCATGTGGTAGCCCGAAGGCATGGACGCAGAAGCCGGTACGGCGGACAGGGACCGATACGACCCGGGCGCGGGCGACCGCCCGACCGTCGGGGTCGAGGAGGAGTACCTGCTGCTCGACCCGGACAGCGGCCTGCCCCTGCCCCGGGTCGAGGCGGTGCGCACGATCGCCGGCCTGCACCCCGCGGTGCACCACGACGAGCTGCAGAACGAGCTGCTGCAGGCCCAGGTCGAGGTCGCCACCCCGGTCTGCCGGGACCTCGACGAGGTCGGCGGACACCTGCTCCGGCTGCGGCACGCCCTGGCGACGGCGGCGGAGACGGCCGGCTGCCGACTGGCAGCGTGCGGCACCGCTCCGTACGCACCCCCCGGACCCCCGGAGATCGTGGACAACCCCCGCTACCACTCGATCAGGCAGGTGGTCTCCCAGCTGGCCGACGAAGCCATGATCAACGGTATGCACGTGCACGTGGCCGTCCCGGACCCGCAGACCGGGGTCGAGGTGCTCAACCGGCTCCGGCCGTGGCTGCCGGTGCTCACCGCGCTGTCGGCGAACTCGCCGCTCTGGCACGGCGCCGACACCGGCTACGCGAGCTGGCGCACGGTCGTCTTCGGACGCTGGCCGATCAGCGGCATCCCGCCGTACTTCGCCGGCGCCGAGGACTACGAGCGCCGGCTCGACCACCTGCTGGCGGCCGAGCTGATCCGCGACCGCGGACAGGTGTACTGGCAGGCCCGGCTCTCGGCCAAGTTCCCGACCGTGGAGCTGCGTGCGATGGACGTCCAGCTCCGCGCCGACGAGGCCGTCATGCTGGCCGGCCTGGTCCGCGCGCTGGTGGTCCTGGTGGAGCAGGAGGCGGCGGAGGGACGGCCGGCGGACGTGCGGACGCCGGAGAGCCTGGAGGGCGCCGGCTGGCACGCCGCCCGCTACGGCATCGGCGGCAGCCTGCACGATCCGGGGACCGGGATGTCCCGGCCGGCCGCCGAGCTCGTCCAGGGCATGCTGACCCGGCTCGCACCCGTCCTGGAGACGCTGGGGGACACCCGCGCGGTCTCCCCGCTGGTCCGCCGACTCCTGGCCGAGGGCAACGGCGCCGAACGCCAGCGCCGCCACCTCGCCGAGCACGGGCGGTCCGGACTGATCGCGATGATCGCGGCGCAGAGCGCGGCATCCTGATCCCCGCCTGCCCGCCTGCCCGCCTGCCCGCCTGCCCGTCCGCCCGCTCCCGTGACCAGGCCGTCCACCACCGGGGCACCGGCACCTGCCTGACGGGAAGCCCGGACCGGCAACGGGAAACCGTGCTCGCGCCCACCCCCGCAGCGCCGTCCCGCGCCGCCTGAGCATTTCGCCGGCTCCCGCGATCGGCTACGGTCGGACACGGCGCGCAGCACACGGGGGCGCGGCGTGGCAATCGAACTGCCTGGCAAGGTCGTTGACTTCCTCTCAGTCATCGGTGCCGACCGCGCCCGGTCCACGATCGCGGGGGTGGCATGAGCAACCAGATCGTCAAAGCCCTTGAACACGGGGCTCAGAAGCTCGGCAAGACCCTCGCCGAGGACGCCGGCAAGGCCGTCAAGAGCTTCTACCGCAAGACCGGCGACAACCTCCGCCGCGTCGCGAAGAACACCCGCGAGATCGACGCCCAGCACGCCCGCGACCTGGAGAAGATCCTCCACGGCGAGGACGGCAGAGGCGTGCCGCACCCCCGGTCGGGCGGCGGCGGCAGGCGCGGACCCGGGGAGCAGCCTCTCGGGCGGGGCCGCAGACGCGGCCAGGGCGTCGACGGGAACATCGGCTGCCACACCGCCGGAGACCCCGTCGACGTCGTCTCCGGCCAGGTCATCACCGCCGACACCGACCTCGCCCTGCCCGGCCTCCTGCCGCTGGTGCTGCGCCGCGCCTACGCCTCCGGCTACGTGGGGGGCCGGCTGCTCGGCCCCGGCTGGTCCTCCACGATCGACCAGCGGATCGAGATCGACGCGGACGGGGTCCACGTCGCCGGCGACGACGCCCAGATCCTGCACTACCCGCTGCCCGACCGGGCCGGACAGGCCGTCCATCCGCAGGCCGGGGCACGCCGGCCGCTGACCTGGGACCCGGCCGGCGACGTCTTCCGCATGGAGGACCCCGACCGCGGATGGACCTACCACTTCACCGGCACCGGGACGGGCGCCTACCGGATCGGCGAGATACGCCCGCTGTCCGCCCTCACCGACCGCAACGGCCACCGCATCACCTTCCTCCGCGACGACCGGCACCTCCCCGTGGAAGTACGGCACAGCGGCGGCTACCGCGTCGCCGTCGACACCGCCCCCACCGCCAACGGCCCGCGCATCGAAGGGCTGCGCCTGCTGGACGGCCCGGGCCACGAGAGCTCCACCACGGTGATCGGCTACCAGTACTACCCGGACGGCCGGCTCGCCGGCGTCGTCAACTCCTCGGGCCTGCCGTACGTGTACGAGTACGACGACGACCGGCTCACGGCGTGGATCGACCGCAACGGCGAGAGCTACGAGTACGAGTACGACACCGCCGGGCGGGTCGTCCGCGGCATCGGGCAGAACGGCAACCTGTCGGCCGCCTTCCACTACGACACCGACGCGCGGGTGACCACCACCACCGACAGCCTGGGCCGGGTCACCGAGTACCACTACGACGAACACGAGCACGTCACCAGGACCGTCGACCCGCTCGGGCACGCCTACCACACCCAGTACGACGAGGCCGGACGCGTCACCGCCCGCACCGACGAGATCGGCCGCACCACCCGCCTCCACCTGGACGACAACGGCGACCCCGTCCTCATCACCACCCCCGACGGCAGCACCGTCCGGCTGGACTACAACACGCTGCGCCAGCCCATCGCGGTGACCCGGGCGGGCCGGGTGGTGGGGGCCTTCGAGTACGACAGCCACGGGAACCTCCTGGCCTCGACGGACGCGGCCGGTGCCCGGTCCACCCGCACCTACGACGAGCACGGCCGGATGCTGTCGCTGACCGACCCCCTCGGTGTCACCCGCACGTTCACCAGCAACCCGGCGGGCCTGATCACCTCGGTCACCGACGGCCTCGGCCACACCGCGCACGCCGAGTACGACGCCTTCGGGCGCGTCAGCGCCCTGACGGACCCGCTCGGCAACACCACCCGGTTCACCCACCGCCTCGAGGGCGGCCTCCTCGAGCGCCACCTGCCCGACGGTACGAGCGAGACCTACACCTACGACCCGGAGGGGAACCTCACCGAGCACCAGGACCAGATCGGCGCCGTCACCCGGTTCACCGTCGGACCGTTCGGCCGCCTCAGGACCCGGACCCTGCCCGACGGCGAAGAACAGCACTTCGGCTACGACACCGAACTGCAGCTCACCTCGGTCCTCTCCGGCGAGGCCCACTGGCACTACACCTACGACGCCGCCGGCCACCTGGTCGCCGAGAGCGACTTCAACGGCCGCAGCCTGACCCACCGCCACGACGGGGCCGACCAGCTCCTGGAGACCACCGACCACACCGGACGGCGCACCACGTTCGCCTACAACCTCCTCGGCGACCTCGTCGAGCGGACCGATGCGGACGGCGCCACCACCACCCTCGCCTACGACGCTCTCGGCTTCCCCGCCCGCATCGCCAGTCCCAGCAGTGTCCTGACGTACCACCGGGACCCGGCCGGCAGGATCCTCCGCGAGGACGTCGACGGCCGCGCCACCACCTACACCTACGACGCCCTCGGCCGCCGGACCACCCGCACCACCCCCTGCGGCACCGTCTCCACCTGGAGCTACGACGCCAACGGCCGGCCACTGGCCCTCGGCGCCGCGGGCACGCTCTCCTTCACCCATGACGCGAACGGGCGGGAGACCACCCGCTACCTCGGCGATTCCGCCGCCCTCACCCAGACGTGGGACGCCTGCAACCGGCTCAACGCCCAGTCCATCTGGGCCCGCGGCCCCCGGTCCCAGGGCCCCGCCGGCCGGCCCGACGGCGCCTACGCGAACATCCAGGAACGGACCTACGGGTACCGGCCGGACGGCATGCCCGCGGCCATCACGGACCTCCTGCGGGGCCGCCGCGACTTCACCCTCACCGCCGCCGGCCGCGTCACCCGGGTCAGGGCCGAGTCCTGGCAGGAGACGTACGCCTACGATGCGATCGGCAACGTCACCCGCGCCCACGACACCCGCACCGCCGACGCCCCGACGCAGGGCGAGCGCACCTACCGCGGCAGCCTGCTCCGCACCGCGGGCCGCACCAGCTACGACTACGACGACCGCGGCCGGCTGACCCGCATGCTCGTCAGGACGCTCTCGGGACAGCGCCGTGAATGGCGCTACACCTGGAACGGCGACGACCGGCTCGTGCAGGTGGACACCCCCGGCTCCGGCACCTGGACCTACCGCTACGACCCGATCGGCCGCCGGATCGCCAAGCAGCACCACGGCCCGGACGGCACCGGGCCGGGGCCGGAACTCTCCTTCACCTGGGACGGGACCCGGCTCATCGAGGAGTCCGGGCCCCTGCGCGACGGCACGGCCCGCAGCCGGACCTGGGAGTGGGAACCGGGGACCTGGGAAGTGGCGGCGCAGACCGAGCGCCGCACGAGGCCGGGCACGGACCCGGCCGCGCCGGAGCAGACCGAGATTGACGAGTGGTTCTTCGCGATCGTCACCGACCTGGCCGGCACCCCCAGCGAGATGGTCACCGCCGACGGCCGCCGCCCCCGGACCCCCGCCCCCCACCAGTGGGGCCGGGGCCCCCCGCCGCCGGGCCCCCCCCCCCCGCCGGGGGGGGCCGCCCCCCCCCCCCGCGGCCCGACCCGGACCTGCCGGCATGCCCGCTCGGCATGCCCGGCCAGTACCACGACGACGAGTCCGGCCTCGCCCACAACTACTTCCGCTACTACGACCCGGCCACCGGCCGCTACCTCAGCAGCGACCCGCTCGGCCTGGGCGCCGGACCCAACCCGCACGCCTACGTCCCCAACCCGCTCGCCTGGATCGACCCCCTCGGACTCAAGAAACAGCCCTCCGGCATGGGCGGCTGGTACTACAAACTCCAGCCCGCCAACTGGACCCAGGGCCCCAACGCCAACCAGCAGTACGAGATCAACCACATCCCCGCCCAGGGCTCCTACAAGAAACTCGGCGTCAGCGCCGAGCTCAACCCCGGTTACGGCCCGTCGATCCGCATGGAGTACGACGACCACCGCAAGTTCATCAGCACCGGCCGCGGAGCGGGCCCCGACGCCTGGCGCGCGACCCAGCGCAGCCTCATCCTCCAGGGCAAGTGGGACGAGGCCATGCAGAAGGACATCCAGGAGATCCGCCGCGTCCACGGCACCAAGTACGACAGTGCGATCAGGGAAATGGTCGATTCCCTGCCGCAGAATGCGGAATTCCAGAAATTCCTCAAGGCGAACAACTGGAGGGTCCGGACGTGCCTCCTACAATGACGCCCATGGAGATCACCCTGGACCCGCCCCACGGCATCACCGGCTTCCCGTTCGGCATGCCCGCCGGTGACGTCCGAGCGGCCGCCGCGGCCCTCGGCACCGTCGAGGTCCAGGACGAGGGGTCGGCGGACCGCTTCCACTACATGAAGATCCTCGCCGTCCACCCGCAGTTCGAGATCCTCTTCCACTGCGAGGACGGCAAGACGCTGGGCGCGGCCGAGGTCTGGATCCCCCGGCCCGGCCCCCAGGACATCACCGTCCGCTTCCGCGGGATCGACGTCTTCCGCACCCCTGCCCTGCAACTGGCCGACCGGATCGAAGCCATGGGCGAGCTGGTCATCCGGGAGCCCGACGTGACCGTCCCCCGGCTCTCCCTCGGCTTCACCCGCGAGGCCGGCCACGAAGTCCCCCTCGACACGGACGGCGAGCCCCTCTACTTCCAGGCCGTCCTCGTCGGACCGACGCACTACTACGACTACCTGCTGCCCGACCCGGCCTGAACCGGCGCGGTCCCGCCCGGGTGAGCAGCCGTACGGCCCGGTCGGGACGCCGAACCGGGACCTGACCGTTCGTCTGCTCCAAGCGGCGGCCGCTCATCGGCCGGCCGGGACGTCATGCGGTCGGCGCGGGTGTGCGAGGGTGCCCGTGCCGGGTGCGGGGCGTTCGGGGACCGAGGTGCCTGCGCAGGAACGCGACCTGCGCCCGGGCGGCCTGTTCGTGCGATTCGAGGAAGGGCGCGTAGTGGTGGCCCGGCAGGTGGACCACCTCGGCCCTCGGGGCGCGCCGGGCCGCCCGGAGGGCGGGGCCGGGGAGCGTGCTCAGGTCCTGGTCGCAGACGACCACCAGCAGGGGGCACCGGATCCGGGAGGCGTGGCGGCCGGGCCGGTACCCGCCGAGCTGGAGGGCGATCCGTGCGGCGACCGTCCGCTCCCAGCCGGTGTGGCGCCGTTCGGGGTCGAGGGCCCGGTCGCCGTCCATGGCGTCGGGTGTGGTGAGCGAGGCGACGGTGCCCCGGGCGCCGGCCGTGGGCACCAGCAGCGGCGGACGCCCGACGAGGCTCCCGAGCGCGTCCGCGAGGCCCCGACCGAAGAGCCCCAGCACCGCGAGGGGCGTCATCGAGCGCAGCGCATGGGGGGCGAGGGCGCGCCCGTCGACCAGCGGGGTCTGGGCGATCGCGCAGGCCAGGTGCGGGTGGGCGGCCGCGACGCGGAAGACGTGGCCGCCCGCGAGTGAGAAGCCCCAGAGCGAGATCCGGTCCGGGTCGACGTCGGGCAGGGTGGCCGCGTACGCGACCGCGGCGTGCCAGTCGGCGGCCTGCTCGTCGAAGCGGACGATCTGGCGCGGCGTGCCGCCGCTCTCTCCGAACCGCCGGTGGTCGAAGGCGAGGACGGCGAAGCCGGCGTCGTTGAAGCGTGCGGCGAACAGGTCCGTGGCCGGCTCCTTGGTCACTGAGGTGCCGCCGGCCATGATCACGCAGCCGCCGTTGGATCCCGGGTAGTGCCAGGCGGCGCAGGAGGTGTCGCCGCTGGTGAAGCGCACTTTCTCCCGTCGCTCGGACACCGGCACCCGGACCTCCGGAGTGGGTGCGTCGTGCGCGGATGCTGAGGAACCGCCGAGGGGCATGGGGTGCTCCTTCCGTGGCGCGGCCCCGCCGAGGTACATCGGGGACCGTGGTGGGGTGGATGACATCCATGGTTGGGCCGGGATCGCTCGGACGAGGCCCGGGACGCGACGGAATGGGCGAAACTTGCTCTCATGGTGCGCGCATCGGCGGATTCCGTACTGAGCCCCCTGGACCAGCGGCTGGTGGCCGCCCTGCAGTGGAACGGCCGCCTGCCCGCGGAACGGGCGGCCCAGGTGCTGGGGCTCAGCCCTGCCACCGTGCGCCGGCGCCTGCACGCGCTCGGGGCCGACGGCACCGTGCGGGTGGTGGTCTCACCGGTCGCGCGACCGCGCAACGGCGGGTCGGCCGGGGCCCTGTTCCTGCGGATCCGGGTCCTGCGGGGCAAGCTCGACACGATCGTGGCCGCGCTGGCGGCGCGCGAGGACATCCCGTTCATCGACGTCACCGCCGCGGGCGACGAGATCTTCGCGGTCGCCCGCACCGAGCCGGGCTCGCTCGACCCGCTGGTCTTCCGGCAACTGCCCTCCACCCGGGCGGTGACGTCCCTGGAGAGCGCCACGATCCTGCACGTCTTCCGGCTCACCTCCGAGTGGCGCCACCAGGTGCTGACCGCGCCCGAACGCGCGGCGCTGAGCCCGGCCGAACCGGTCCCCGCCGCGACCGCCTCCGCATCCCCGGGCCCGTACGGCGTCGACGCCGACGCCCTGGAACAGTCCCTCATCGACGCTCTCACCCCCGACGCGCGCCTGCCGGCCGCGGCCCTGGCCGAGCGCACGGGCCACTCCGAGAGCACGGTCCGCCGCCGCCTCGCCCAACTGGCCGCCCAGGGACGCCTCGTGACCCAGGTCCTGGTCGAGCCACGCCGCCTCGGGCTGCCCATCGAGGCCAAACTCCTGCTGCACGTGGCACCCGACCATCTGGCCGCCGCCGGGCAGGCGTTGGCCGGCCACCCCTCGGTGCACGGCGCGTTCGCGACGTCGGGGCCCTCGAACCTGCACGCGGCCGCGTACTTCCCGGACCTGGCGGCGCTCTACGGCTTCCTCTCCGGCGACCTGTCCGGCCTGGGCATCACCCACGTCGAGACGGCCATCGTCAGCCGTGCCGTCAAACGCACCCCCGCGCCGGTCCGGCTCGTTCCGTCGAGGTGACGGCACCGCCGCGCCGACCGGCTCGGGAGGGTCGGGGGCCGACCGGCGTTCAGGCTCCTGTGCTGCGCGCCGGGTCCGTGGCCGGTGCCGGGGGCAGGGGCCCGACGGCTGCGGGGAGCAGCGGGCGGAGGGCGCCGAGGACGGCGCCGACGCAGACGTCGCGCAGTTGGGTGCGGGTGCAGGTCTCCTCGGTGAGCCAGGCGACGACGAGGACCTGGACGAAGACCAGCCAGCTGCGCAGCACGGCGGAGACCGCCGCGCGGGTGTCGTCGTCGGCGAGGGGGAGGACGGCGAGCATGCGGGTGCGCAGGGCGTCCAGCTCGCCGGTGATGATCGTCTGGATGACGGGGTCGCCGGCGAGGACACGGTTCGCGGCGATCACCGTGTTGCGGTTGGCGATGAAGTAGTCCAGGTGCACGTCCATGCCCTGGACGAGCTGGTCGAGCAGTGAGTCGGCCGGGTCCAGGCGGGTCTGCGTCAGCAGCCGGTCCGCCGCTTCCTGGTAGACCGCGGCGAAGAGCGCGTGCTTGCTCGGGAAGTGACGGTAGAGCAGCGCCCGGGAGACGCCGGCCCGTCGGGCGACGTCCTCCATGAGCACGTCCTCGTAGGGGTGCTCGGCGAAGAGCTGCGCCCCGACGGACAGGAGCCGGGCGCGGCGCTCGGTCGCACTCAGGCGTTGGCGGGGTGGTGGCACGCGAGCAGCTTACTTGACACACGTCTACTTGCCGGGTCTACGCTGGCACGAAGAGCTAGTAGACGCGTGTCAACTTATCCGGCGGACAACGGCAGACCAGGTGGTGCGCCATGGCCAGAACGCTCCGACTGCTCCTCCGGCTCATGGGATGGTCCTGTATCGCGATCGGGCTGTTCCACCTCGCCCTCGGCAACGCGGCGATCCCCGGCGCGGCCCACGCCGGGACGACGATCGACAGCTGGGGACGCTTCATGGGCACCTGCTTCGCCGGCTTCGGGGCGGCCTGGCTCTGGGCGGCCCGGCAGCGACCCGTCCCGGCGGCAGCGGTGCGCCTGCTCGCCGGCGTCTTCCTGCTGGGCGGTCTCGGCCGCCTGCTCTCGCTGGCGCTGCACGGTTGGCCGCAGTGGTTCCAGATCGTGCTCGCGGTGATCGAACTGGGGCTGCCGCCGGTCTACTTCTGGCTCGCGGACGCCGACGAGCGGGCAGTCGGACAGGCGCAGGCGCGCACGGGCGAGCGGGCGGAAGCCCGTGCGGCCGGCCGGGACGTGCGTTCGCGGGGGTGAGACGGGCACGGTGCGGGCGGCCGCACCGGCCCCGTCTCGTCGACCGTGCAGGAACTGCGGGACGCGATGCACGACTTGGCGGGATCTGCACTGCGGCGTCGGTCCACGGATCGGATGATCAGTGCACGGCACCCGCCGGGTGGGGCAGCCGCGGGTGCCCGTCCGGGCCGCACCCGGCCGGCCGCGGACCGCTGCCCAGGTGCGGATGCGCGTCGGTGAACGCGGCGATCCTCCGCATCGCGTCGACCAGGTCGCCCCCGAGCATCAGGTGCCGACGCGAGCGGTCGGCGAGCTGGACCAGGTCGACCAGCCGGTCCTCGGACCAGGCGCGCCCGGCGGCCTCCCGGAGCCGGACCAGGTCGTCGTACTCGGCAAGCAGGCGCCTGCGATCCTCGTCGAGGACCGGTTCGCGCGGGTGTCGATCGGCCGGCCCGGTCGGTACCGGCCCTAGGGCCCGGAGCAGCTCCGCGATACGCGCTGCCGCTGCCGCCCGGAGCCCGGCGGCGAGCAGATCGGTGTTCCGGAGAACCGGCTTCGAGTCGATGATCGGCGGATTCATCCGGTCACCGTACCGACCCGGCCGCGACCGGCCGGCGACCGTCGCGGCAACCGGCGGCGAAGTCACCGGGACAGCCGAACGAGCCCACCTGCCACCGAATGTGCCGGGCGTTGCACTGGCCGGTGCAGATGCAGCGACCTGGTGGGCACCCCGGCCCCGTCTCCCGGCCCGAGGTGTGCCCGGTGCGGCGGTTCGTCGCGGCCGGGGACGGGGAGGGCCCGCCGTCCGAGGTGCGCCGATGTGGCGGCGCATCGGACCGGGCGGACCGTCCCCGACCACCGGTTGAGCCCTGCGGGCTCCAAGGATCCGGGCTACGGGTCACGCCGTGCCGTCCGGTTCGGGCGCCGGCCCGAGGCGGCCGGACTGCGCTCCCGGGGAGCGTCAGGCGCAGGCGAGGTGCCAGGAATCGTACGTGCCGGAGATGTAGGACCCGTTGTCCTCGAGGCCTGCCCGGAGGTAGAAGCAGGCGCCCTCGGCGAAGTCCTTATGGCGGCAGGCGGCAGGCGGCAGGCGGCAGGCGGCGGGGCACCGGTGGGCCGGTCCGAGCAGAGGTTGAGGTTCGGCCCGGCCGCACCGCCGAGGCCCGGTGGGAGAACGCTCTCGCGCCTGTCCGGCAGGCTTGCGTCCAATTCCGTCGCCCCCATTGACATGCCCGTCGCCGCAGGGGCACTCTCTAGCAGCTGAGAGAGCGCTCTCTCGCATATTTCCAAGGGGAGGACGAGCATGCCGGTGGACCTGGCCGCCCCCGACCGGCAGCGGCCGACGCTGGACGACGTCGCCGAGCGCGCCGGAGTCTCCCGTGCCACCGCCTCGCGGGTGGTCAGCGGCTCGCACCCGGTCAGCGAACGGCGCCGCATCGCCGTCATGCGCGCCGTCGCCGACCTCCAGTACGTCCCCAACCAGGCGGCCCGCTCGCTGGTCACCCACCGCACCGGCAGCTACGCCCTGGTACTGCCGGAGGGCATGGCCCGGGTCTTCTCGGACGGCTTCTTCCCTGCCCTGATCCGCGGTGCGACGGCGGAACTCGAAGAGTCGGACGAGCAGTTGGTGATCCTGCTGGCCGGGTCGCCGGCCGGCCGCCGGCGGATCGAGCAGTACGCGCGGGCCGGGCACGTGGACGGCGTGATCCTGGCCTCGATGCACGGGCCGGACCCGTTGCCGGAGGCCCTGGCGCGTACCGGCGTTGCCGTGGTCTGCAACGAACGGCCGCTCGGCGGACCGGCGTTGCCCTATGTCGGAGTGGACAACGAGGGCGGTGCGCGGCTGGCCGTCCGCTACCTGCGGCGGATCGGCCGGGAGCGGATCGCCACCGTCGCGGGGCCCGCCGACATGGCTGCCGGCATCGAGCGGCTGGCCGGCTACCGGCGGGAGACCGCCCGGGCCCGCTGCCCCCGCCTGGTCGCGCACGGCGACTTCAGCGTGGAGTCCGGCCGGACCGCGATGGCCGAACTGCTGCGCCGCGAACCGGGCATCGACGGGGTCTTCGCGGCCTCCGACCAGATGGCGGCGGGCGCCCTGGAGGCGCTGCGGACGGCGGGGCGGCGGGTCCCCGAGGACGTGGCGGTGGTCGGCTTCGACGATGTGGACACGGCGCGGCTGAGCAGCCCGGCGCTGACCACGGTGCGCCAGCCGATCGACGAGCTCGGCCGGCAACTCGTCCGCAAAGTCCAGCGGTTGGCTGCCGGTGAGCCGGTGGATCCGGCCCTCGTGCTGCCCACCGAGCTGGTCGTCCGGGACTCGGCGTGAGCACCGCCCGGCCTGCCCTTCGGCGCCGTCCGGCGCGCGGCCCCCCGTCCGCTGCCGCCGAGAGCCGCCGCAGCCGTACCCGACCGGCTCCCCACGGGCCGCCGCACCAGCTCCGCATCACCCCCACCCCGGCTGGAGTTCGCATGACCACCGCACCATTCGCAGCCGTACCGTCCGGCACCGCGCCATCCCGACCCGCACCGTCCGGCACCGCACTCCGTCCACCGCAGCACCGAGGCCGTCAGGCGTTCGTCCGCCTGGTCACCGCGCTGGTGCTCGCAGCGGGTGCCCTGTTCATCCCGTTCGCCCCGACGGGCACCGCCGCCACCGAGTCCCTTCTCTCCCAGGGCAGGCCGGTCACCGCCTCCTCCACCGAGAGCGTCGCCTTCCCGGCCGCCTCGGCGGTGGACGGCGACGGCGGCACCCGCTGGTCGAGCGCCTTCGCCGACCCGCAGTGGATCCAGGTCGACCTCGGCGCGACGGCCACCGTCAGCCGTGTGGTGCTGCAGTGGGAGGCCGCGTACGCCACCGGCTTCAAGCTGCAGACCTCCGCAGACGGCAGCACCTGGACCGACGTCTACTCCACCACGACCGGCACCGGGGGCACCCAGAACCTCACCGTCTCCGGCAGCGGCCGCTACGTGCGGATGTACGGGACCGCCCGGGCCACCCAGTACGGCTACTCGCTCTGGGAGTTCCAGGTCTACGGCGTGGCCGGCGGCGCCACCGGCGACACCGAACTCTCCTACCAGCGGCCCGCGGTGGCCTCCTCCTACCAGGACGACGGCAACTGCGGCGGCTGCCTTCCGGCCAAGGTGGACGACCAGGACCCGGGGACCCGCTGGGCGACCAGCGCCACCACCGGCTGGACCGACCCCGGCTGGATCTACCTGGACCTCGGTGCGACCGCCCAGATCCACAAGGTGGTCCTCCAGTGGGATCCGGCCTACGCCGCCGCGTACCGGCTCCAGGTCTCGAACGACGCCGCCACGTGGACGGACATCTACTCCACCACGACCGGCAAGGGCTTCAAGGAGACCATCACCAACCTGAACGGCAGCGGCCGCTACATCCGGATGTACGGCACCGCCCGGGCCTCCCAGTACGGCTACTCGCTCTGGGAGTTCCAGGTCTACGGCACCGGCGGTGCGCCGACCCCGCCGCCCGCGCTGCCGCCGAACCCGAGCTTCCCCGGACACCTGGTCTGGAGCGACGAGTTCAACGGGACGAACGGCACGGCGCCGGACGCCTCGAAGTGGACCACCGACCCCGGCCCGGGCGTCAACAACGAGCTGGAGTACTACACCAGCGGCAACAGGAACCTCTACCAGGACGGCACCGGCAACCTGGTCATCGAGGCGCGCAAGGAGGTCACCGCCGGCTCCTCGTGCCCGCGCGACCCGCTGTCCGGCAGCACCACGTGCCAGTACACCTCCGGCCGGATCAACTCCTCGGACCACTTCAACTTCACCTACGGCCACGCCGAGGCGCGGATCAAGGTGACCGGTACCCAGGGCCTGTGGCCCGCGTTCTGGATGCTCGGCGCCGACTTCAAGACCGGGACGCCGTGGCCGGCCTCCGGCGAGATCGACATCATGGAGCACGTCGGCAAGGTCGCGGACTCCGTGTACTCGACCCTGCACGCTCCCGCGTACAACGGCGCGGGCGGCTACGGCTCCCCGTACACGGTGGCGGGCAGCGACTTCGCCAGTGCCTTCCACACCTACGGGGTGGACTGGGACTCCGCACACATGACGTTCTACGTCGACGGCAACGCCTTCTTCACCGTCGACCGGAACGTGCTGGAGACCACCCGCGGCCCGTGGGTGTACGACCACCCGTTCTACCTGATCCTCAACAATGCGGTGGGCGGCGACTGGCCGGGCGCGCCCGACGGTACGACCGTGTTCCCGCAGAAGATGCTCGTGGACTACGTCCGCGTGTACCAGTGAGCAGTGGCGGCGGGGGGGCGCGCCCCCCCCCCCCGCCCCCCCCCCGGCCGCGGGCGCGGCGCGCGCGCGGGCGCGGGGCGCCGCGGCCCGGCGGGCCGCCGGGCGCGCGCCGCGGGCCCGCGCCCGCGGCCGTTGCGGCCGCTCGGCCGTCGGTCCGGCGAACCGGCGGGCACCCTGCGAGGAGGACCGGTCGGCGCGCGGAAGGTGCGGCCGTCACTGCGACGGCAGCTCCCGGGTCAGCCGCAGGGTGATGAAGGGGACGGTGTCGCCGGGGAGCAGGTCGCGCTCCACCTCGACGAATCCGCGGGCGAGGGCGAAGTCCAGCCCGTCGGTGTTGGAGGCCAGGATGATGGTCTCGATCCCGTCCGCCCCCAACTCCAATGCCCGGGCGACGCCCTGGGCGTAGAGGGCGGCGCCGTGTCCGCGCCGCCGGTGGGCCGGGAGCACCCGGGCGATGACCGTGGCCGCGGTCGAACCGTCCGCCGGCGGACGGACCGTGGAGCAGCCCACCAGGACGTCGCCGAGGTAGGCGACCGCCAGCCGGTTGCGACGCGCACTGGCGCGGACCTCCTCGGCGGAGAGCGGAGCCGTCGGGATGATGGCGTTGTGGACGTGCCGCCAGTCCGCCAGGGCGGCCTCGCCGGCCGCCGGTTCGATGCGCAGTTCGGTCATCGCGCCAGCCAACCGCCGGGCCCGGCGGCACGTCAACCGCAATACCGGGCCTCCCGCCGGACCGCCGGCGCGCCGGCCCGCGGCGCCGTGCCGCCCCGTGAGCCCGTCCGGAGGACGTCAGGCCATCCAGAAGAAGACCGCGGTCATCCGCTTGTCCTCCAGGGTGCTGCCCCAGTATCCGGTGGCGGTGTGGATGAGGTTGGCGCTGTACAGCAGCAGCCGGTTGAAGCGGTGCGCGACCCGGACGTCCTCGACGAAGGCGTCGGCCGGGACGTAGCGGGTGCCCAGCGCGTCGACCAGGTTGTTGTGCGGGGCGGCCACGGTGTTGCCGCCGAGGACGCCGCCCGCGAGCTGCTGGCGGTAGAAGCTCGTCCCGCAGTCCTTGGGCGCCGACGGGTTGAGGTAGAGCACCGCGGCGTAGCGGCAGACCGACCGGGCGTCGGTGTGCGGCCGCGGCTCGCACTCGTCCTTGCCGACCACCTGGATGCAGTTGTGGTTGACCACCGCGCCGCCCGCGGCGGTCTCGGGCCAGATCCGGCTCGCGCCGGTCGCCTTCCTCACCAGCTCCTCGACGTGGGCGAGTTCGTCGGGCTCCAGGCCCGGCATCGTCCGCAGGCCCGGCCAGGCCTCGGGCTTGTACGGGTAGCCCTCGCTCCAGTCGTCCCGGGCCAGGATCCGGGCCCGGACGGCCTCGGCGTCCGGCAGCACGTCGTCGATGACCCAGTAGTCGCGGCCGAGCGTGGGCTTGCGGTACGGGAGCACCGGGATCGCCGGCGTCCTGGGAAGGCGTGACATGGCCCCGACGGTAGTGGCGGCGCGCGCGCCCACTCGCCCACGGGCAGGTCAACGTTCCGTCAAGGGCGGGCAAGGTGCCACCCCGGCGCGGAAGCCCGTTACGGAGCGGGCCCGGCACCCTTTATCGTCACTCTGACATTAATCGTGAAGGGGGACCCGTGTCCGTCGCCGACACCCTCAGCGGGCTGCTCGCCCCGCTCAACCACCAGTTGTTCCTGCTCGGCCAGGACGCCGTCACCCCCGCCGAACTGCTCGGCTTCGCCACCGGCGCGGTCTGCGTCTGGCTCTGCGTCCGGGCGAACGCCTGGAACTTCCCGATCGGGATCGCCAACAACCTCTTCTTCTTCGCCCTGTTCTGGAGCGCCCGGCTGTACGCGGACGCCGCCCTCCAGCTCGTCTTCCTGGCACTGGCCGCCCACGGCTGGTACCGCTGGCTGCGCGGCGGCGAGCGGCACACCGAGCGGCCCATGGGCCGCGCCGCGCCGGCCACCCTGCTCGTGCTGGGCGTCCTCCTGGTCCCGGCCACCTGGGGACTCACCGTCCTGCTCGCCCGCGCCCACGACAGCGCGCCGTTCTGGGACGCCCTCACCACCGCGCTCTCGCTCGCCGCCCAGTGGCTGCTCAACGCCAAGCAGCTGGAGAACTGGTACCTCTGGATCGCCGCCGACCTGATCTACATCCCGCTGTACGCGGCCAAGGACCTCGTCCTCACCGCGGTGGTCTACGTGCTCTTCCTCGGCATGTGCGGCGTCGGACTGCGCGCCTGGCACCGCGAACTGGCCGTCCCCGCCCCGCCCGCCGCCACCGCCGGGCTCCCGGCATGAGCCCCGCCGCCGCGCCGGGCCGCTTCGCCCACGGCCTGGTCATCGGCAAGTTCTATCCGCCGCACGCCGGGCACCACTTCCTGATCCGCGCCGCCGCGGACGCCTGCGACCGGGTCACCGTCGTCGTGATGGCCGCCACCCGGGAGTCGGTACCGCTCGCCGACCGGGTCTCCTGGATCCGCGAACACTGGGCGGACGAACCGCAGGTCGCGGTCGCCGGGATCACCGACGACCTGCCGGTCGACTACGACAGCGCCGAGATCTGGGCCGGCCACGTCGCGCTGATGCGCGAGGCCGTCGCCGCCGCACCGCCCGCACCACCGGTCGACGCCGTCTTCAGTTCGGAGCCGTACGGCACCGAACTGGCCCGGCGGTTCGACGCCGCGCCCGTCCTGCTCGACGTCCCGCGGGACACCTTCGCGGTCTCCGGCACCAAGGTCCGGGCCGACCCCGTCGCCTACTGGGACGAACTCGAACCGCCCGTCCGCGGCTGGTTCGCCCGCCGGGTCGTGGTGGTCGGCGCGGAGTCCACCGGCACCACCACGCTCTCCCGCGACCTCGCCGCCGCGCTGCGGGCCCGCGGCGGCCCGCACGCCCGGACCCGGTGGGTCCCCGAGTACGGGCGCGAACTGACCGCCGCCAAACTCGCCGTCGCCCGCGGCCTGGCCCGGCCGGACGGCCCGGTGCCGACCGTCTTCGACCTGGACTGGACGGACGCCGACTTCGAACTCGTCGGCCGCCGCCAGAACGAGGCCGAGCAGCGGGCCGCCCGGTCCGGCGGCCCCGTCCTGGTCTGCGACACCGACACCCTCGCCACCACCGTCTGGCAGGAGCGCTACCGCGGCCGCGCCACCGACCCCGTCCGCCGACTCGCGGAAGGACTCCCGGCCCGCGCCCTGTACCTGCTCACCTCGGACGACGGGGTGCCGTTCGACGACGACGGACTGCGCGACGGCGAACACCTGAGGCCCTGGATGACCGGCAGGTTCCGCGAGGTCCTCGACACGGCCGGCGCGCCCTGGCTGGAACTGCACGGCGACCGGCCGGCCCGGCTGGCCCGGGCGCTGGCCGCCGTCGACACCCTGCTCGCCGACGGCTGGGGGCTGGCCGACCCGTTGGGGTGAGCGGGACGCTGCGCCGCACCCCCCGCCCGGACCTGCCCGCGCGGCGTACGACGCCGTGCGCCGGGCCCCGCGGACCGCTACGGTGCCGCCCGGCGCACGTCCGCGCAGCTCGCACGGGGTCGCCCGTCCGGCGGGGCCGCTGCGGCCGGCGCCCGGGCGGCCCCGGCCGCGCGCAGCCCGTCCCCTGTCCGGCCGATCCCGCGTTGTTGGCCGCCCCGGTTGCGCCCAAGGTGGATGTCGAGCACGTCCCCACGCACTCGCCTCGCACACGGCCGGGCCCCCGGGCGCCGGTCGGGCAGGAGCACCGCATGGTCACCGATGGGAACGCAGACCCGTCCGATTCCGATCACGCGAGCCCGGACGGCGGGCTGCCCGCCGTCTGCGTACTGCCGGCCACCGTCGAGGCCGTGCCCGAACTGCGCAGGTTCGCGGCCGATCTCGCCTGGCGGTGGGGGCTCCCGCAGGCCGTCGACGACGCGCTGGCCCTCGTCGTCACGGAACTCGCCACCAACGTCGTGCTGCACAGCGGCAGCCCCGATGTGTCCCTGCTGGTCTCGCGCAGCCGCGGCGCGGTCCGGGTCGTGGTCAAGGACTCCGGCTGCTGGCGGCCCCGCCCGGCCCGCCGCCGGGCGGCCGAGGACGCCGACGCCCTGTTCGGCCGCGGCCTGCGCCTGGTCGGCGCACTCACCGGCGCCTGCCACACCTTCCCCGGTTCCACCGGGACCTGCGTCGTCGCCGACCTCGTCCTCGCCGAGGCCGTGCTCGCCGAAGGGCCGCTCCCGGTCGCGGTCTGACCGCCCGGCGCCGCCCCGCGGCCCGGCGCTCGGCGGCGAAGGTGTCGCAGAAGGCGTTGGCGGCGGCGTAATTGGCCTGTCCGGGCGAGCCGAACACGCCGGCCGTCGAGGAG
>NZ_JBHWBW010000032.1:17697-31072 GCF_042735675.1 Kitasatospora sp. NPDC059571 | reverse complement strand
CCTCCGGGGTGCCGGCCGCCCTCCGTTGCCGAATTCGACCGGCCGTCAGGCCTTCGGCTGCTGCTGGGTGATGCAGTGAATGCCGCCGCCGTTGGCGAAGATCTCGCGGGCGTCGACCAGCTCCACCGTGCGGCCCGGGTAGGCCTCGCCGAGGATCGCGGCGGCCTCCTCGTCGCGCGGGTCGTCGAAGGCGCAGAGGATCACCGCGTCGTTGGCGACGTAGTGGTTGATGTAGGAGTAGTCGACCGGCTCGCCCTCCTCGTCGGTGAGGACGGTCGGGGCGGGCAGCTCGATCACCTCCAGACGGCGGCCCTGCGCGTCGGTGGCGGCGCGCAGCACGGCGACCAGCTCCTTGCAGACCTCGTGGTCCGGGTGGGCCGGGTCGTTCTGCACGTGCGCGACGACCACGCCGGGCCGCACGAACGAGGCCACGATGTCGATGTGCCCGCGGGTGCCGAACTCGTCGTAGTCGCGGGTGAGTCCGCGCGGCAGCCAGATCGCCTTGGTGGTGCCGAGGAAGGCGTGCAGCTCGGCCTCCACCTCCTCGCGGGTCCAGTCCGAGTTCCGGCCCTCGCCCAGCTGGACGGTGTCGGTGACCAGGACGGTGCCCTCGCCGTCGACGTGGATGCCGCCGCCCTCGTTGATCAGCCGCGAGACGAACCGGGTGACGCCGGTCAGGTCGGCGATGTGCTCGGCGATCTGCTCGTCCTTGTCCCAACGGGCCCAGGACTGCGCACCCCAGCCGTTGAAGATCCAGTCGGCGGCGGCGACCCCGCCCTTGCCGTCGATCAGGAAGCTCGGGCCGATGTCGCGCATCCACGCGTCGTTGAGCGGCCGCTCCACGATCTCGACCTTGTCCGACACGTACCGGCGGGCCTCCTCGGTCTCACCGGAGTTGACGACCAGCGTCACCGGCTCGTACCGGGCGATGGTGTCGGCGACCCGCGCCCAGGCCTCGCGTCCGGCGTGCAGGCTCTCGGGGCTGTCGAAGGTGGGGTTGGCGGTGGGGAAGGCCATCCAGGTGCGCTCGTGCGGGTGCCACTCGGCGGGCATCCGGTAGCCGAGTGCGGCGGGGGTGCTGGTCATGGGGTTCAAGTCCTTGGCAGTGCGGGAGGGTTACAGGAAGTAGAGGCGGCTGAGCGAGACGCTGTCGGCGGGCTCGGAGCGCAGCGGTTCGCCGTCGAGGGAGACCAGGCCGGTGTCCGCCTCGACCTGGACGTGGCCGATCCGGGCATTGCGGACCATCGATCGCGGGCCGATGCCGCGGGTGCCGCGGACGCCCACGCGGCGTCGCCGGGTGGGGAGTTGGTCGCCCGTGACGTCCAGGTACGAGGCCTCGGCAGCGGCCTGCGAGACGAAGGCCACCGAGATGTCCGCGGCGGTGGCGCCGTGCGCGCCGAACTGCGGCCCGAGCACCAGCGGTTCGCACCGGTCGGTGGAGGCGTTCGGGTCGCCGACCACGCCGTACGCGGGGAAGCCGGCCTTCAGCACCAGTTGCGGCTTGGCGCCGAAGTGGTCGGCGCGCCACAGCACGATGTCGGCGAGCTTGCCGACCTCCAGCGAGCCGACCTCGTGCGAGAGGCCGTGTGCGATGGCCGGGTTGATGGTGAGCTTGGCGATGTAGCGGAGCACCCGCTCGTTGTCGTCGCCGCCCGCGGCGGTGCCGAAGCCGCCGTCCAGCGGTCCGAGTTCGGACTTCATCTTGCCGGCCATGGCGAAGGTGCGGCGGACGGTCTCGCCGGCGCGGCCCATGCCCTGGGCGTCGGAGGAGGTGATGCCGATGACCCCGAGGTCGTGCAGCACGTCCTCGGCGCCCATCGTGCCCGCGCGGATCCGGTCGCGGGCCATCGCCGCGTCTCCGGGCAGGTCGACCTTGAGGTCGTGCGCGGACACGATCATGCCGAAGTGCTCGGCGACCGCGTCCCGGCCGAACGGCAGCGTGGGGTTGGTGGAGGAGCCGATGACGTTCTCCACGCCGGCCATCTTGAGCACGTTCGGCACGTGGCCGCCGCCGCAGCCCTCGATGTGGAAGGCGTGGATGGTGCGGCCCTCCAGCACGGCGAGGGTGTCCTCGACGGAGAGGCACTCGTTCAGTCCGTCGGTGTGCAGCGCGACCTGGACGTCGTACTCCTCGGCGACCCGCAGCGCGGTGTCCAGGGCGCGGGTGTGGGCGCCCATGTCCTCGTGGACCTTGAAGCCGGAGGCGCCGCCCTCGGCCAGGGCCTCGATCAGCGGCGCCGGGTCGGAGGACGAACCCCGGCCCAGGAAGCCGATGTTGACCGGCCAGGCGTCGAAGGCGTTGAAGGCGTGCCGCAGCGCCCAGGGGGAGTTGACGCCGACGCCCCAGACCGGGCCGAACTCCTGGCCGATGATCGTGGTGACGCCGGAGGCCAGCGAGGCCTCCATGATCCGCGGCGAGAGCAGGTGGACGTGGGTGTCGATGGCACCGGCGGTGGCGATCATGCCCTCGCCGGAGACGATCGTGGTGCCGGTGGAGACGACCACGTCCACGCCGTCCATGGTGTCCGGGTTGCCCGCCCGGCCGACCGAGACGATCCGGCCGTCGCGGATGCCGATCGAGGTCTTGCGGATGCCCTGGACCGCGTCGATGACCACGACGTTGCTGATCACCACGTCGCAGGTCTCGCGGATCGCGGTGGCCTTCAGGTGCAGGCCGTCGCGGGCGGTCTTGCCGAAGCCGGCCAGGAACTCGTTGCCCGGTTCCTGGGAGTCGGACTCGACCCGGATGATCAGCCCGCTGTCGCCGAGCCGGATCCGGTCGCCGGCCCGGGCGCCGTGCACCGAGATGTAGTCGTGGGGGGTGATGGCGGTCACGACTCGACCTCCGCGTCGTCGAAGCTGGTCAGGTATCCGGTGGCGCGCGCCTTCGCCAGGGCGGCCTCCTTGGCGCCGGGCGCGTCGAGCGGCCCGTCGACCAGGCCGGCGAAACCGATCGCGACCCGCTCGCCGCCGATCGGCACCAGGCCGACCTCCACCGTGGCGCCCGGGTCGAAGCGCACCGAGGAGCCGGCCGGCACCGCCAGGTGGGTGCCGTACGCCGCGGCGCGGTCGAACGCGAGGCGCGGGTTGGCCTCGAAGAAGTGGAAGTGCGAGGTGACCGAGATCGGCACCGCGGCGGTGTTGTGGACGGCCAGCACGACCGTCTCCTCCACCGGGTCGTAGCCCTCGCCGGTGCCCGGCAGGGCCGCACCCGGGGCGTCCTCGCCCAGTGAGCCGGCGCCGCGGAACGGGTCGTTCACCACGGCGAGCCGGGTGCCGTCGTCGAAGACGGCCTCGACCTGGACGACGGTGACCACGTCCGGCACGCCCGGCAGCACGTCGTCGGCGCTCAGCACGGTGCGCCCGGCCTCGATCGCCTCGGCCAGCCGGCGGCCGTCCCGGGCCGCCTCGCAGACGGCGTCGGCGATCAGCGCGGTGGCCTCGGGCACGTTCAGTTTCACGCCGCGGGCGCGGCGGGCGCGGGCCAGCTCGGCGGCTGTGAAGATCAGCAGCCGGTCCCGTTCGGTGGGGGTGAGTCGCACGGTTCCTCGCTCGCGGGTGGCAGTGGTCGGGCCGATCGGTGCAGCAGGTCCGGTACGCGTCCGGTTGCGGCGGGTCGATCGGTGCAGCAGGTCGATCGGTGCAGCAGGTCGACCGGTTCGGCGGGTCGGGCCGGCCGGTACGGCGAACAGTTTAGAACGCCGTTCAAACATGCCCGGCCATTGAAACCCGACCGGGCCCCGCCTGTCCAGCGTTGCGCGCCGCGGGGCGCGCTGCCTGTCGACCGTCCGGCGTACCCGGCGCGTCCGGAACGCGGGCACGGCCGTCCCCGGAATCCCCCCGAAACCTCCCCCTGCTCGCCGGGTGGATCACGTCGCCGGCCCCGAGCCCCGCTTCACCCCAGGTGGCCGGGGATGCACTGTTGCGGTGGACATGGAATGGGCATGAGGATGTTCGACGGTTGGACACCGCCCGGAGGGGGACCGGCGGCGTTCCGGAGAGGGGCGGGGGCGTAGTGATGGACGGTCAGGCAAGGTTTCCGCGCCAGCGTTCGGCGGCCGGGGCCAGGGCGGCGGAGCCCGCCGACGGTCAGCCCCGGGCGCCGCGCCCGGTGCCGGACGGACGGCCCGTCCGGCCGGTGTCCGCGGACGGCCCGGTAACGGTGCACGAGCCCGGCTGCGCGCTGCACCGCACACTGCATGCCGCGCTCGACCCGGCCGACCTGGTCGCGGTCGGCGCGATCCGGCACCGGCTGCGGGCGGCGCTCGACCGCTGGGGCGTGCCCGAGCTCGCCGACACGGCCGAGCTGCTCGCGTCCGAGCTGGTCACCAACGCCCTGCTGCACACCGCGCAGGGCGCCGTCTTCGAGGCGGTGCTCACCCCGGGCCGGCGGCTGCGCATCGAGGTGCACGACGGCGCGGCCCGGATGCCCGGGCGGCGGGCGCCCGCGGATTTCGCCACCTCGGGCCGCGGGCTGCTGCTGGTGGAAGCGCTCGCCGACGACTGGGGGGTGCAGCTGCGCGGGGACGGCAAGGTCACCTGGTTCGAGATCGGACCGTCCTGATCCGGAGCGCAGTGAAACGTGCACGAACGGTAGTCCTCGCCACCGGATCGGCACACGAACGGCGCCGCGGGATTGCCGCCTTGCCGAACATACGAGAGGCTAGTGAGAATGTGTGCCCGGGTAGATCCGGCGGGAAGATCCGATTCTCGACCGGCCACCGAACCCCGGCCCACGCGATCCGACATCACTCGGCCACCGCGGTCCGCCCCGGACCGCCTGGCAACGGCAGCGGCAGGAGAGACATGGCGACGGAGCCCGAGCCGCAGGGGCCTGCGCGCCGAATCCCGCCGGCACAGACCGCCCGGAGCGGCGCCGGCCAAGCACTCCGCACCGCGACCGCCGGGCTGCCGCTGCCCGGCGCAGGCCACGGCCTGCCCACCCGGACGGGCGACTCCACGCCGGACTGGCTGGAGCCGGCGATGGCCGCCAACGGCATCGGCTCCTTCGACTGGGACATCCGGCGCGACCTCCTGGAGGGCGACCAGCGCGCCTGCGCCATCCTCGGCCTCGACCCGGACCGCTTCGACCGCAGCTCGGCCTCCTTCCTCGCCCTGCTGCACCCCGAGGACGCCCCCGTGGTGCGCCGCCGCGTCGAGCGCGCCGTCCGCGAGCTCGGCCAGTGCGGCGCCTACTACCGCACCGTCTTCCCCGGCGGCGAGATGCACGCCGTCCGCTTCCGCGGCCGGGTACTCGCGGACGCCTTCGGCCGGCCCTCCCGGATGGTCGGCTTCGTCTGGGACGCCACCGTCGAACTCCACAAGCGCGAGAAGGCCGGCGAGCTGGCCGCCCTGCGCGAGGAGCGCTCCCGCTTCATCAAGGAGGCCGCCCGGGCGCTCTCCGAGGCGGTGACCGTCCGCGACGTGGCCCGCGTCTTCACCGAGCTGCCGCTGCCCGGCCTGCCGCCGGACGGCCTGGTGCTCGCCTCGCTGGAGGCCGGCCGGCTCGCCATCCTCGGCGCCAGCGGGTACCGCAGCGAGCACATCGCGCAGTTCGACCGCTCCCCGCTGGCCGCCGAGCACCCCATGTCGGACGCCATCCGCAACCGCGCCCCGGTCTTCATCGCGCACCGCGACGAGTACCGCGAGCGCTACCCGGAGGCCTGGGAGCAGATCGCCTCCGGCGTCGGCCGCAGCGCCTGGGCGTTCCTGCCGCTGGTCGTCAGCGGCCGGGCGATCGGCGTCTGCACGGTCAGCTTCGACGACGACCGCGAGCTCGACACCGACGAGCGCACCCTGCTCTCCACCCTCGGCGGCCTGGTCGCCCAGTCCCTCGCCCGGGCCCAGCTGCACGACGCCGAGCACGAGCTCGCCGCCGGCCTGCAGCGCGTCATGCTGCCCCGCGCGGTGCCCTCCGTCCCCGGCGTCACCACCGCCGTCCGCTACCTCGCGGCCGGCTCCGGCCTCCAGATCGGCGGCGACTGGTACGACGTCGTCCCGCTGCCCGGCGGCCACGTCGGCCTGGTCATCGGCGACGTCCAGGGCCACGACGTGCACGCGGCCGGCATCATGGGCCAGCTCCGGATCGCGCTGCGCGCCTATGCCGCCGAGGGCCACCCGCCCGCCGCGGTGATGGCCCGTGCCTCCCGCTTCCTCGCCGACCTGGACACCGACCACTTCGCCACCTGCACCTACGCCGAGGTCAACGTCGACTACGGCGTGGTCTACGCGGTGCGGGCCGGCCACCTCGACCCGGTGGTCCGCCGGGCCGACGGCACGGCCACCGTCCTGCCGGTGGCCGGCGGGCTGCCGCTGGGCGTCGACCCCGACGAGGAGTACCGGGTGACCCGGTTCAGCCTCGACCCGGGCGAGACCGTGGTGCTCTGCACCGACGGCCTGGTCGAGGCCCGCGGCATGGACCTCGACACCGGCTTCGCCCGGCTCTGCGAGGCCGTCTCCGGCTACCTGCCCGCCCCCGACGAGGGCGCCCGCGAGCCGCTGGAGGAACTCGCCGACCGGGTCGCCGCCGGCGCCGCCGACTCCAGCGAGCGCGAGGACGACATCGCACTGCTGCTGCTCCGCTGGGACGGCCCGGCCGGCGGCCGCGCCGCCCAGCAGCTGCGCCGCCGGATCGGCCAGGCCGACCTGGCCCGGATCGCCGAGCTACGCGGCGAACTGCGCGACGCGCTGCGCCGCTGGGGCGTGCCCGAGCTGATCGACACCGCCGAACTGCTCTCCTCCGAGCTGGTCACCAACGCCATCCGGCACACCGACCGGGACGCGATGTTCACCGCCCGGCTGTACCGCGAGCCGGGGGCGGGCACCGGCGCCGACCGGGCCCGGCTGCGGGTCGAGGTCGAGGACGAGTCCGACCTGTGGCCGACCCGCCGCACCCCCGGCGAGCAGGCGTCCTCCGGGCGCGGCCTGATGCTGGTCGAGGCGCTGGCCGACGCCTGGGGCGTGGAGCCGCGGGGGACCGGCAAGCGGATGTGGTTCGAGCTGTCCGCCGAGGCGGCCGCCCCGCCCGCCGACTGACGGCCGGCCACCGAGCGGTCCGAGCGGTCCGATCGGGCGACTGCGCGACCGGGCGACTCCGCGACCAATGACCGGACGCCGGCCAATGACCGGACGCCGGCGCCCGCGGGGGCGCCGGCGCAGGGCTCAGCCGAACTGCTGCTCCAGGTCCTTGAGCTTCTGCTCCAGGGAGTCCAGCCGCGGCAGCGTGATGGTGTCGTCCTCGGGCGTCAGGTCGACCGTCCGCGGGGCCGGTTGCACCGGCAGGCCGCCGGTCGGGGCGGTCCGCCCCTCCGAGGGCGCGGGTGCGGGGCCGGTGGCTGCCGCGGCGGGCTCGGGTTCGGCCGCCGCTATGGCGGGCTCCGTGCCGCCCGGCTCCAACTGCCGGGCCGCCGTGCGCTGCCGCCAACCGCCCTGGTGCCGGCCGATCGCACGGATCTCGGCGCGCTCGCGCCGGTGGGCGAGCCGGCGGCGCTCCCGGTCGGCGGCGGCCGTCCGCTTGTCGTCCCGGACCTCCTCCACCGCCTCGTCCAGTGTCCGCACGCCCTCCAGCAGCATCAGCGACCAGGCGGCGTAGGTCTCGATCGGGGCACGCAGCCAGCGGACGATCCGGATCTGCGGGAGCGGCCGCGGTACGAGTCCCTGCTCGCGCAGTGCCGCCCGGCGGGTCTGCTTCAGGGCGCGGTCGAACAGCACCGCGGCCGACAGCGACATCCCGGCGAAGAACTGCGGTGCACCGGCGTGGCCGAGGCCGCGCGGGGCGTGCACCCAGTTGAACCAGGCCGAGGCGCCGGCGAACAGCCAGACCAGCAGGCGGGAGCCGAGCGCGGCGTCGCCGTGGCTGGCCTCGCGCACCGCGAGCACCGAGCAGAACATCGCCGCGCCGTCCAGCCCGAACGGGACGAGGTACTCCCAGCCGCCGGAGAGATTGAGGTTCTGCACGCCGAATCCGACCAGGCCGTGGAAGGACAGCGCCGCGGCCACCGCCGCGCAGCAGAACAGCAGGGTGTACGAGGCGGCCCCGTACAGGGATTCCTTGCGGCGTCGGCGGTCCTCCGAACGCTCCCAGGAATCCGTTCCGCCCGCCGCCGCGGTGGCCCGGCTGCGGGCGAACACGACCAGTACGGCGACGGCCACCAGGACGGCCACCCCCGCCATGGCCCAGCCCAGCGGTATGTCGGACAGTCTCATGACCTGAACCAGCCTCGCTCTCCTGCACAGGGACGGCTGGACCATCATGGCGGAGAATTCCGGGCGGGATCGGCCGGATCTTCGGCAAAGCACCGCTGCGGGGGAATTCCCGGCGGATATCCGAGGGGAAATCACATCACGGGCCGTGAAGGGCGACCGGAACGGCACCCGATCGGGAAACCGGAAGGGAACAGAGGGCGGAACGCTCGTGTGCGTGTACGAATGTCAGGGGGCGTGCGGACGGGCCGGATGCCGTCCCGGGCCCGTTCCCCCGGCCCCGGACGGCATCCGGCCTCAGCGTGGCGCGTCCCCGGCGTGCTCCACGGCCGGCTCCCCGCCCGGCGCGGGCACCCGCAGGCGCTCCACCAGCCAGACCGGCACCCCGCCCAGCGCCTGCACCAGCCGGGCGGCCTCGGATCTCAGCCGGGCCGCCTCCGCCGGTTCGGACACCTCCGCGAGCGAGGCCAGCGCCGGCGCCACGCCGACCGTGAAGCCCAGCTCCTCGCGCAGCCGCAGCGACGCCCGGAAGCCCTCACCGGCCCGCGCCCGGTCGCCCGAGGCCTGCGCCAGTCCGGCCAGGTGCCGCCAGGTGTACGAGCAGAGCAGTCCGTCGCCGCGCGCCAGGGCGGCGTCGTGCGCCCGCCGGTAGGCGATCTTGGCCGCGCCCGGGTCGTGCAGCAGGTTCTCGGCGACCAGCCCGCGGCGGAAGTCGAGCAGCGGCCGGCCCGGCGCGTCCGGCGGCAGCAGCGCCGACGTCCGCCCCAGGGCCGCCTGGGCCTCGTCCAGCCGGTCGCGGCGGCGCAGCACGCTGGCCACGTACGCCAGGAACCCGCGGGCGCAGGCCGCCGCGGCCCGCTGCTCCGGGCCGACCGCGCCGGCCTCGGCGAGGCGCAGTGCGGCCTCCGCCTCCGCCCAGTGCGCGGCCGTGAACATGCACTGCTCGATCAGGAGTTCGGCCCGTTCCAGAGCTGCCGCGGGATCACGCGCGGCAGCGGGCCGCAGTAACTCCGCGGCCTCCTGCCAGCAGCCGCGGGACCGCAGCCGCCACACGGCGTCCGCGATGCCCCCCGGGGCCCTACCGTGCTCCGACAACGCCACCTCCTTGTGCGCGCCATCCAGCAGCGCTGCCGTCCCCACCGGCCAGTGCTGTGGCGGCAATTCAACACGGGGGCGAGCTTGTGCACCAGATCACGAGCGCGACGTAATTGCGGAGCCCCCTGCTCCGGCCGAGCCCGGCGGGGCAGGGGACGGCGCCTGCGGGGCCGCGGGACGGGCGCCGGTCAGGACGTCCAGCCGGTCTCCACCAGGGCCTCGGCCGCGCCGTTCGCCGGCTGCGGCACCCCGGCCGCGTCCACCGCGAACAGGGCGACCAGCAGCTGCTCGCCGCGGACCACCGCCTGGTGCGAGTACCCGGCCAGGGTGAACATCGCGGCCGCCATCTCCTCGCTGTGCAGCGTCTGCATCCACAGGCACTCCACGGCCTTCACGTCACCCGGTTCCGACCAGGTGTCCACCTGGGCCACCATCCTGCTGCCCAGCAGGGTGACCGCCTCGCGGTCCTGGCCGTCCGTCAGCTCCAGGTCCTCGAAGCCCAGCCACTGCAGATAGCGCGCGGCCGCCAGCACGGCGTCCTGCGAGGAGTGCACCGGCTGCGGGCGGAACGGCGGCCGCAGCAGGCGGTGCCGGCCGGGGGAGAGCGGGGCCTGCGGCAGCGGCGGCCCGGCGGCCGGGCGCGGGGTGTCCGCCACGGCCCGGCCGATCGGCCCGGACGCGGGCAGCCGCGGCGCGCGGTCCACCGGCAGCCGGACGGTCGCCCCGCAGTTGCAGGTGAACTCCGGCTGCGGCCACTGGTCGCTGCGCCCGCAGTGCGGGCACCGCATGCTCAGCCAGGAGTCCTCCCAGGACCGGAAGCGCACCTGCACCGGCACACCCCCGCGCAGCAGCGGCACCCGCAGCTGCTGCCCGCACGGGCACGGCAGGCTGGGTGGCTCGTACACGTGCTCGCAGCGGCAGGCCGGGCAGCGGATCGGGAGGGCGCCCGCCGACGGCACGGGCCCGGGTGCCTGGTCGCTGAAGTCGTCGGGCAGCGGCACTGCGGTCATGGCTGGCACCGTCCGTTCGGTGTCGGCTGGGCAGGTTCACCTCCAATCCTCCCTGATCCGGGCAGGTGGCGGAACGGAAAGAGACAAACCTCAGGGTCTCTTAAGGGGCGTACGAGCTGGTCCGCTGCCTGTCCCCGGGGCGCCGCGGGGGCGCACTCCCGACGGGCCGTCAGATCCCGGCCCCGCCCCGCCGGGCCCGGCCGCCCGGGCGTTCAGCCCGTCCAGCGCACCAGGTCGGCGGGGGTGTCGAGGTCGTCGGGGACGGCGATGTCGCCGCACTCCACCAGGCGCAGATCGGCGGCGTGCGCGGACAGCAGGGCACGCGCCCCCGCATCGCCCTGCGCGCCCCGGGCGGCCTCGGCGAAGAACCGCGCCCCGATCAGCACCGGGTGCCCGCGGCGCCCCCCGTACGCCGCCGCGACCAGCTCCCCGCCCGCCCGGTGCTCCGCCAGCAGCCGGGCCACCGCCTGCGGCGTCACCCCCGGCGTGTCCACCAGCATCACCAGCACGCCCGTGGCGTCCGCGGGCAGCGCCGCCAGCCCGGCCCGCAGCGAGGAGCCCATCCCGCTCTCCCACGCGGGGTTGTCCACCAGTACGCAGTCGCCGGTCTCCGCGGCCGCCCGCACCTGCGCCCGGGCCGCACCCAGCACCGCCACCACCGGCCCGCAGCCCGCCGCCCGCACCACGCCCAGCGCATGCTCCAGCAGCGGCCTGCCCCGGTACGGCAGCAGCGCCTTCGGCCGCCCGCCCAGCCGCCGCCCCCCGCCCGCCGCCAGCACCAGCGCCGGGATCCCCTGACCCGTCATGCCCCCCAGTCTCCCCGACCCCGCCCGCCCACCGGCACCTGTGCGATCGTACGAGGGGGCGCCGCAGGTCAGCGCGGTACACCGGCACATCCGCCGCTGGCCGACCGCCCCGCCCGCACCCTCTACTGGGGTCATGGCACGACTGGCACCCCGGACCGGACAGCCGCACGGCGCACCCCTGGTCGACCGCTACGGCCGGATCCACACCGACCTGCGGATCTCCCTCACCGACCGCTGCAACCTGCGCTGCACCTACTGCATGCCGGCCGAGGGACTCGCCTGGCTGCCCAAGCCCGAGGTGCTCACCGACGCCGAACTGCTGCGGCTCGCCCGGATCGCGGTGGAGCGGCTCGGCATCCGCTCGCTGCGCCTCACCGGCGGCGAGCCGCTGCTGCGCCGCGGGCTGCCCGGGCTGGTCGCCGGCTTCGCGGACCTCGGCGCCGAGCTCTCGCTCACCACCAACGGCATCGGGCTGGCCCGCACCGCGGCCGACCTGCGCGCCGCCGGGCTGCACCGGGTCAACGTCAGCCTCGACACCCTGCGCCCCGAGCGGTACGCCGAGCTCACCCGCCGCGACCGCATCCACGACGTGTTCGCGGGCCTCGCGGCCGCCCGCGCGGCCGGGCTCGACCCGGTCAAGGTGAACGCCGTCCCGGTGCGCGGCACCAACGACGACGAGCTCGTCGACCTGGTCCGCTTCGCGGTCGGGCACGGCTACCGGATGCGCTTCATCGAGTCGATGCCGCTGGACGCCCAGGGCGCCTGGGACCGCGAGCGGATGGTCACCGCCGACGAGATCCTCACCGTCCTCGGGCGGGCCTTCGACCTGGTGCCGGTCGGCCGGCACGGCAACGCCCCCGCCGAGGAGTGGCGGATCGCCGGTACCGACGCGGTGGTCGGCGTGATCGCCTCGGTGACCCGGCCGTTCTGCGGCGGCTGCGACCGGGTCCGCCTCACCGCCGACGGGCAGCTGCGCAACTGCCTCTTCGCCACCACCGAGTCGGACCTGCGGGCGCTGCTGCGCGACGGCTCGGACGACGACCGGATCGAGGCCGCGTGGCGGGCCACCGTGGCCCGCAAGGGGCCCGGCCACGCCATCGGCTCCGCCGACGTCGTCCGGCCGGACCGGCCGATGTCGGCGATCGGCGGCTGACCCGCGCACCCGCAGGATCCGGGGGCGGGTCCGGGACGCCGGCTGCGGGTGCGGCGCGGGATCGCCGGGTGCGGTGCGGTGCGGTGCGGTGCGGTGCGGGCCGCCGGCCGGGCGCCGCGGTGCGCCCGCCGGGCGCACTTGACCGGGCGTGAACGCCCCTGGTCTGCTGGGGCGCCGTCACCAGCCGCACCACCGGGGGAGAACCCTTGCACGCCCGCCGCAGCACCGTCCTGTCCGCCGTCCTGCTGCCCGCCCTCGCCCTCGCGCTGACCGCGTGCGGCAGCGGGAAGCCGTCCTCCACCGACGCCGCCCCGCCCGCCACCGGGCTCGGCACCAGCCCGCTGCAGAACCCGGACGGGACCAGGCCGGGCCTCGCCCCGCTCACCTCCGACGCCGACCGCGCCGCGGGCCGGGCGATCGTCGCCAAGGTCCGCACCGCCGCCGCCGGCCCCAAGACCGGGTACGACCGCGACCAGTTCGGGCCCGCCTGGACGGACAACGTGGACGGCACCCCGCTCGGCCACAACAACTGCGACACCCGCAACGACCTGCTGTCCCGGGACGGCCGCGCCGTCCAGCACAAGGACGGCTCCGCCTGCACGGTCACCGCGATGACCATCTACGACCCCTACACCGGCAAGACCGTGCAGTGGACCAAGGCGCAGGCCACGAAGATCCAGATCGACCACGTGATGCCGCTCTCCTACGACTGGCAGCAGGGCGCCGCGAAGTGGGACAAGGCCAAGCGGGTCAGGATCGCCAACGACCCGCTCAACCTCATCCCCGCCGACGGCTCGCAGAACGCCGCCAAGGGCGACTCCGGGCCGGCCGAGTGGCTGCCCGCCAACCCGCAGATCCGCTGCTCCTACGTCGTCCGGTTCGCCCAGGTCTCGCTCAAGTACGACCTGCCGGTCACCCCGGCCGACAAGCAGGCCATGCTCAAGCAGTGCGGCGGCTGACCCGGCTGCCGCCGGGCACTGCGCGGACGGGCCGGCCGGCCGCCGGTGCGCAACGCGGTCCCGCCCCCCGGGGTTGTTACGCGGGGGGCCCGACGCGGGGGCGGGGGCGGGTGAGCCGGGGGGGGGCGCCGAGGGGGGGGGGATGGGGTG
>NZ_JBHWBW010000032.1:8100-17687 GCF_042735675.1 Kitasatospora sp. NPDC059571 | reverse complement strand
GCCCCCCCCCGGGGGGGGCGGGGGGCCCCCGGGCGCCGCGGGCCCCGGGGGCGGCGGGGGGCGGCGGCGGGGGGCCCCCCCGGGGCGCGGCCCGGGCGCGTTGGCCCCGGGGGGGCCCGGACGGGGGAGCGGGCCGGGATCAGCCGGTGCTGCCCGCCTTGGGGGAGGTCAGGTCGTACAGCGTGGTGCTGCCGACCGTCTTGGCGGTGAAGTTCGCCTCCACCCAGCTGGAGATCTGCGAGGACTCGGACGATCCGCCCATGCCGCCACCGCCGCCGCCGAAGCCGCCGCCGCCGATGAACCAGTGCACCTTGCCCTCCTTCACGTACTGCTGGAAGGCGCTGAGGCTCAGCGACGGGTCCGTGCCGTTGAATCCGCCCAGGGCCATCACCGGTTCGCCGGTGGCCAGTTGGTAGCTCGCCTGGTTCTGCGAGCCGACCGCCGCAGCCACCCAGGTGTACTTTCCGGCGTCCTGCTTCAGCAGGGCCGCCGTCTCACTGCTGACCTTGGCGCCGTCGAGCAGGCCGCCCATGCCGCCGCCCATGCCGCCCATCCCGCCGCGGCCCTCGCGGAGCGAGCCGGTGCCGTTCTGGCCGGGGAAGCCGGGGAAGCCGCCCTGTCCGGTGCCGCCGCCCTGACCCGTCGTCCCCTGCCCGTTCATACCCGGCAGGCCGTTCATGCCCGGCAGGCCGTTCGCCGTGCCGCCGTTGGCACCGGGGAAGCCGTTGCCGCCGTTCGCGCGGGGGAAGCCGGTCCCGCCGGGCATCGCGCCGCGGAAGCCGCCGCGGCCGCCGCCCGGGCCGCCGAAGCCGTTCGACCCCTGCACCCGCGGACCGGCCGTCACGATCGACCCGGAGTGCCCGGTCGAGACGGTGTCCAGGGCGTACGCGGCCGGGCCGCCCAGCCCCGCCGCGAGCGCCACCAGCCCGGTGACCGCGGCCAGTCGGCCGCCGAGGCGACCGGTCAGGCGCCCCGCCGCCGGCAGCGCCGCGCCGGCCGTGATGCCGCCGATCAGCACCGCCCAGCGCAGCCACGGCACGAAGTCGGCACTCCGGCCGAGCAGGACGAACGCCCAGACCGCGGTGACCGCGACCGTGCCGCCCAGCAGCGCCGCGTACGGCAGCCTGTGGCGGGCCCGCCACAGGCCGTCCACGCCCATGCCGACGAGGGCGGCGACCGCCGGGACGAGCGCCACCGTGTAGTACTGGTGGAAGATGCCCGACATGAAGCTGAACGTCAGCGCGGTGCACAGCAGCCAGCCGCCCCACACCAGGAAGGCCGCCCGGGCGCTGTCGGTGCGCGGGTAGCGCCGGGTCGCCCACAGGCCGACCACCAGCAGGATCAGCGCGGCCGGCATCAGCCAGGCGATCTGCCCGCCGATGTCGCCGTCGAACAGCCGGGTGATCCCGGTGCTGCCCCACATGCCGCCCCCGGCACCGCCGGGGCCGCCGCGGCCGCCCCCGCCCACGCTGCCGGTCTCGTTGCCGGTCAGCCGCCCGAAGCCGTTGTAGCCGAAGGTCACCGAGAGGAAGTCGTTGTCCTGCGAACCGCCGATGTACGGCCGGGCGGACGCCGGCACCAGCTCGACGATCGCCACCCACCAGCCGGCCGCGGCCACCATCGCGAGCGCCGCCCACAGCAGCTGCCGGACGCGGTGCCACAGCCCGGTCGGCGCGACCACCAGGTAGACCAGCGCGAAGGCCGGCAGCACCAGGAAGGCCTGGAGCGTCTTGGTGAGGAAGCCGAAGCCGAACATCACCCCGGCGAACAGCAGCCACCGGGTGCTCGCGTGCTCGGTGGCCCGCAGCACCCCGTACGCGGCCAGCGACAGCAGCAGCACCAGCAGCGCGTCCGGGTTGTTGAAGCGGAACATCAGCGCCGCCACCGGGGTCAGCGCCAGCGCGGCGCCGGCCACCAGGCCGCCGACCGGCGAGAAGCGCCGCCGCACCGCCGCGTACACGGTCGCCACCGTGCCGAGCGCCATCAGGACCTGCGGCGCCAGGATGCTCGCCGAGCTGAGGCCGAACAGCCGCACCGACAGGGCCATCGGCCACAGCGACATCGGCGGCTTGTCGACGGTGATGAAGTTCGCGGCGTCCGACGAGCCGTAGAAGAACGCCTTCCAGCTCTGTGATCCGGCCTGCACGGCCGCGGAGTAGAAGGCGTTCGCCCAGCCGGAGGCGCTGAGGTTCCAGAAGTACAGCACCGCGGTCGCCGCCAGCAGGGCGAGGAACGCGGGCCGGACCCAGCGCGGGTCGTCCTCGCGTCCGCGCCAGGCCCGTCGGGGCAGGGTGCGCAGTCGGCCCGCCCAGGAGGACGGGCCCTTCGGGCCGCCCGGCGGCGGAGCGGCCGGCGGGAAGAGCGGATCGACCGTGGCCCGCGCGGCCGGCACCGTCGGCGGCGGATACTGCGCGGCCTCGGGCCACGCGACACTGGTCGGTGGGACGGAACTGGTCTCGGTCATGGGCGTTACGCTCCCCGCCCGGACTGAGAGGTTGATGAGAGCGGGCTATGAGGGGAGTGTGATCTCCCCGGCCCGGCCGCGGCGGGTCGGCCCACCGCCGCCGGTCAGTCGGCCGTGATGGTGAACCGGCTGCCGTTGCGGGCACCGAGCCGGGCGGTCAGCCGGACCTCGGCGGCGTCCGGGGCGACGGTGAACTCCTCGCGGGAGAGCGCCAGCACGGCAGTTCGCTGACCGCGGTAGCGGAAGGCGACGGCTATGGTGTGCGGACCGCTGCCGACCGGGAGTTCGGTCGTCCCCCAGGCGGTTTCCGTCTCGGCTCCGTCGAGTTCCACCACCGGCCGGGTGAAGGCCCGGTGGAAGAAGCGCGCAACCGGCGCGGGGCGGATGTCGATCGTCAGTTTCGCCATGGTGCTGCGACTCCTCGGTGGGCGGATCGGGAAAAGCCGTGACGGGAATTCAGGAGGCGAGAACGGATTCCGGCCGGAATCCGCGCGCGATGCCGAACAGGCTGCCGGCGACGATCACCGCGGTGACGCCCCCGGCGAGGGCGAGCAGCCGCAGCGGCCCGAGATCGGAGAGCCCGACCGCCGGCGCGATCATCGCGCCGAGCCCCGGCAGCAGCGCGATCACGTTGACCAGCCCGCCGCCGTTGCCGGCCAGCCCGGCCCGCGCCGGCTGGGCCAGTTTGGGCAGCAGCAGGTTGCAGAGCAGGGCCAGGCCCGCGCCGGCCCAGGCGGACAGCAGCGGCAGCCCGAGCGCGAGCGCCAGGTAGCCGGGGCCGAGGCTGAGCCCGTCGTGGTGCACCCACTGCGCGATGCCCAGGGCCAGCGCGGCCAGCGCGCTCATCACCGCCCACTGCACCGTGGTGACCGCCACGGCGAAGCCCAGCAGGCCGCCGGCGATCGAGGCGGGGGTGTACGGCGCCGCGAGCATCGTCTCCAGCGCCCCGACCCCGGCCTCCGCGCCGACCACGTTCCGCACCGCGAGCGCCGCGCCGACCGTGCAGTGCAGGGCGACCACGCCGGGCAGCAGGACCAGGAGCATGCCGGCCGCCACCGCGTCGCCGGTCGAGCCGTAGCGCAGGCCGAGCTCGGCGCTGCCGGCTGCGCCGTTCATGGCGCTGTCGTCGGAGAGCAGCGGCAGGACGACGATCGAGGTCACGGTCAGGACGAACGGCAGGAAGACCGTGAGCAGGTTGCGCAGCCGCTCGCGGCGGATCCGCCACAGCAGGGCGGATGCGAGCACCCGGGCCCGGGCCAGGTCACGCGGAAAGCTGTCGGCCCGCATCGGCCACCTCCGACATCCGGGCGTCTCCGCCGCTCTGGAGCTGCAGGTACACGTCCTCCAGCGGGTTGCGCACCGGGACCACCTCGTGGAGCCCGACGCCGGCGGCCACCAGGGCCGTCACCAGGGCCTCCGCGGCCTGCTGGTCGGCGACCTCGACCACGACCGGGCCGGTGCCCTGCCGCTCCCACCGGTGCCCGAGCCCGTCCAGGGCCCCGGGTATGTCGCCCGAGCCGCGCAGTTGCAGCCGGTAGGCGGAGCCGAGCAGGGCCCTGCGCAGTTCGGCGGGCTCGCCCTGGCCGACGATGCGGCCGTCGTACAGCACGGTGACGTCGTCGGCGAGCCGGTGCGCCTCGACCAGCGCATGGGTGGAGACCACGACCGTGCAGCCGTTGTCGGCCAGCCGGCGCAGATGGTCGGAGAGCCGCTCGGAGGTCTGCGGGTCGAGTCCGGACATCGGTTCGTCGAGCAGCAGGATCGGCGGCCCGGCGAGGAACGCCTTGGCCAGGCCGACCCGCTGGTTCTGCCCCCGGCTGAGCGCGCCGATCCGCTCGTCGGCCAGCCGCGCCAGCCCCAGCACGCCGAGCACCTCGGCGATCGCGGCCTCGGCGGCGGCCGGCCGCATGCCCAGCACCCGCGCCCAGTAGCGCAGGTTGTCCACCACGCTCAGCCGCGGCGCCAGCGCCGAGCGGTGGGTGGCCATCCCGATCAGCGCCTTGGCCTCGGCCGAGGTGTGCGGGTCCGTCCCGCCGACCAGTACCCGCCCTCTCGTCGGCGCCAGGATCCCGGCCAGTACCCGGAACGTCGTGGTCTTCCCGGCCCCGTTCGGCCCGAGCAGGATGTGCACGCCCGCGCCGTACCGGAGGGACATGTCGTGGACGACCGTCTTCCCCCGATATCCCGCGCAGACACCGTCCAGTGTCAGTTCTGCCACCGGCCGACGCTAGCACCGGGTGACGGTGCGTCAGGTCTTCGTGTCCGTACCGACCGTGTGATCCGTGCAATACCGCGGCGCGGGCGCGAGCGCATTCCCGGCGGCTTCCCGAAACGGCGGCCTTCCGGAACGGCGGCTTCTCGGAACGGCGGGCCCGTCCGGCGGCCGCCGCCCCGGCCCGGGTCAGCTGGCGGCGGGCGGGGCGCTCGGCGCGGGGGAGGCCGGGACGGCGGGGCCGCCCGGGGTGGGGGCGCCGGGCTGCTGCGGCGGGGCGAGCCGCTTGCCGAGCCACTCCAGGGCGGGCGGGATCTCGCGCGTCCAGGTGCGGAAGTTGTGGCCGCCGGTGTCCAGGGTGATCGTCGAGAGCCGGGTGGGCGCCCGGAAGGCGGCGACCATCTTCTGGGTGGCGGCGTAGTTCTGCTCGTCGTAGCTGGTGGCGAGCAGCAGCGAGACCGGCGCCGGCGGGGTGTTCTTCAACCGCCACAGCAGGTCGTTCTCCCGCTTGAGGGCGGGCCGGCCGCCGAACAGGTCGCCGGTGGTCGGGTCGGTCGGCGCGCTGTAGTAGCCGGACAGCGAGATCGCCGAACGGTAGCTGTCGGGCTTGCGGAGCGCGAACTTCAGCGCGCAGTACCCACCGGTGGAGTCGCCGATTGCCGCCCGGGCGTCCGGCCGGTCGAGGATCCGGTACCGGGCGCCCATCGCCTGCGGGACGTCCCGGGTGAAGAAGGTCTCCACCTGCGGGCCGCCGGGGATGTCCATGCACTCGGTGTCGCGGTTGCTGACCACCGTCGGCCGCATCATCACCAGGACGGTCGGCGGCAGCTGGTCCGCCTGGATCGCCTTCAGCGTGGACGCCGGGTACTCCAGCAGCGAGATCAGCTTCTCCGCCGACCCCGGGTAGCCGGACAGCACCAGCATCATCGGGAAGCGCGCGTGCGCGTACGCGGGCTGGAAGTACTGCGGCGGCAGGTACACGTAGGCCGGGCTGCCGACCAGCCCGGAGGACTCGCCCTGGATCCGGACCTGCTCGATGGAGCCGGAGCGGTCCGGCGCGGAGCCCTGCGAGGAGTACACCTTCTGCTGCCCGGTGACGGAGAGCGACATGCCGAGCGGCTGGTGGTCGACGACCGTGCCCGGGCCGCCGCCGGTGCCCAGCAGGTCGCCCCACGTGGTGTAGAAGCCGAAGTACGCGTTGGCCACCAGGCCCAGCGCCACGAGGACGGTCACCTGCGTCGCGAGGAAGGCGCCGATCCTCCCCAGCCACGCCTTCCAGTTGCCGCCGGCCAGCCGGGGCCACAGCCACATGGTGGCCGCGAAGGCGCCGACGGCGACCACGACGGCGATGACGCGCAGGGGAAGTCCCGTAAGGCTCAACACACCATGGATCGTAGTTCACTGCCAGAAATCACCCAGACGACCCCCAGGCCGCTTCCAGACTGTGCACGCACGGCCCGCGGCCCGGCCGGGCGGGGCCGCGGAGGGGTACCGCCGGTGGGGGGACACGGCGTGTGTCGGCCGCGGATCGCGCCCCCCGGTCTGCCTACGCTCTGACCGACCCTCAGCCGATCGCCGCCTGCGCCGCCGTGCCGGGCGCAGGGCCCTCCGGGAGACGTCCATGCCGTCCTCAGCACGCCCCGGCGGGTCCACCGCCACGCTTTCCGGCGGCGCACCCCCCAAGCCCGGGGTGCTGCGCAGGCTCGGGACGTGGTGCGCCCGCCACGGCGTGCTGGTGCTGCTGCTCTGGCTGGTCGCGGTCGGCGGGGTGCAGGGGCTGCAGCGCGCGTTCGGCGGCGACTTCTCGGACAACTTCTCACTGCCGGGAAGCCAGTCGCAGAAGGGCGCGGACGTCCTCCAGGCGAACGACCCGGCCGCGGGCGGTACCGGCTCGCAGATCGTGCTGCACGACGCCCAGTCGCTGACCGGCTTCCAGAGCCAGGTGGGCCAGGTGGTCGCCAACCTCCAGCAACTGCCGCACGTGCTGTCCGCGCAGAACCCGCTGCAGGCCCAGCCGTCGCCGACCGGGCCGATCTCCACCTCCGGGACGACGGCGTACATCTCGGTGAAGTTCGACACCACCCCGGCCGCGCTCGGCCCGGACTACCTGGACCAGGTCGACGCGGCGGTCGCCCCGCTGCGGCAGGCCGGGGTGCAGGTGGAGTACGGCGGCCCGCTCGGTGAGGCCGCCCGGCCGAAGGCCGACGACCGCAGCAGCGAGGCGATCGGCTTCCTGGTGGCGATCATCGTGCTGCTGGTCGGCTTCGGCAGCATCATCGCGGCGGTGATGCCGCTGATCACGGCGCTGATCGCGGTGATCGTCGGGCTCGGCCTGCTCGGGTTGCTGGCGGCCGCGCTGACCTTCGCGTCGGTGTCGCCGACGCTGGCCACCATGATCGGCCTCGGCGTCGGCATCGACTACGCATTGTTCCTGCTGACCCGCTACCGGCAGGACGTCATGGACGGCGCCGATCCGGCGGCGGCGGCCGGCCACGCGACATCGACCAGCGGCCGGGCGGTGCTGGTCTCCGGCTGCACGGTGGTCATCGCGCTGACCGGTCTGTCGGCGTCGGGCGTCTCGTTCATCTCGCGGCTGGGCCTCGCGGCGGGCATCACCGTGGTGACGGCGGTGCTGGGGGCGCTGACCCTGGTGCCCGCCCTGCTGGGGATCGTCGGCCGACGCATCGACCGCTTCCACGTGCGGACGCCGGTCGCCGAGACCTCGGCCGACCCGGCCGCGGAGGCGAAGGGCACCTGGCACCGGTACGCGCAGCGGGTGGAGCGCCGGCCGTGGTGGTTCCTGGCGGGCGGCGTGGTCGTGGTCGGCATCCTGGCGATCCCGCTCTTCTCCATCCACCTGGGCCACATCGACGACGGGGCGGATCCGACGAGCTTCACCGACCGACGGGCGTTCGACCTGATGTCGGACGCGTTCGGGCCGGGCTCCAACGGCCCGCTGACGGTGGTGATCGACCAGACGAACGTGCCCTCGGGCGACCGGGCGGCGCTCCAGGCCAATGTGCAGCAGGCCCTCACCGGCCTGCCGAACACCGCCTCGGTCAGCCCGCCGCAGGCGGCCGGCAACGGGAACGTGCTGGTCTCCCAGGTGATCGCGACCACCCGGCCCCAGGACAAGCAGACCACCGACCTGGTGAACGACCTGCACGACACGGCACTGCCGAAGGCGATCGCGGGGACGGCGGCGACCGCGTACGTGACCGGGACGACCGCCGCCCAGGTGGACTTCCTGGAGATCGTGTCCAGGCGGCTCCCGATCATCATCGCGGTGGTGGTCGGCCTGGCCTTCCTGATCATCCTGGCGGTCTTCCGCGGCCTGCTGGTGGCGGTGAAGGCGGCGGTGCTCAACCTGCTGTCGATCGCCGCGTCGTACGGCGTGGTGGTGGCCGTCTTCCAGTGGGGCTGGGGCGGGCCGCAGCTCGGGGTGAACGGCAAGGTCCCGATCGAGAGCTACGTGCCGATGATGATGTTCGCCATCGTCTTCGGCCTGAGCATGGACTACGAGGTGTTCCTGCTCTCCCGGGTGCACGAGGCGTGGGACCGTACGGGCGACGCCAAGGAGGCCGTGGCGCACGCGCTGGAGATCACCGCCCGGGTGATCACCTGTGCCGCGCTGATCATGTTCAGCGTCTTCGCTGCCTTCGTGGTCAGCGACAACGTGGTGGTCAAGATGCTCGGCCTCGGCCTGGCGTTCAGCGTACTGATCGACGCCACCGTGGTCCGGCTGCTGATGGTGCCGGCGGTGATGACCGTGCTGGGCCCGCACGCCTGGTGGACGCCGCGCTGGCTGGACCGGATCCTGCCGCACATCGACACCGAGGGCACCGGCCAGCCGGCCGCCTGACCGCGGCCGGCGTCAGTCGCCCGGGTGGGCCATCGCGTCGATGGCGACGGTGGCGGCGAGCAGGGTGGGGGTGTCCTCGCCGGGGCCGATGTCGACCCCGTAGGTGTCCCGCAGCCGGAACCAGCGCTTGGAGACCTCGGCGACCTTCCGGCCGTCCAGCTCGACGGTGTACTCGTGGTCGAGCACGTTGCCCTGGACGGTCAGGTCCTCGCCGTTCTCCCGGGTGATCCGCCAGCGGTCGCGGACCGGGCTGACGATCGCCTTCTTGACCGTGGCGACATGGTGGCCCTCGCCGTCCTCGATCGCCATGGACTCCTTGATGTGGAGCGGTTTGCCCTGGACGGTGGCCACCCGGTGGCCGCCGGTGTCCTCCAGGTGGTACGTCCGGCGGGCCCGGAGGACCTTCGCGTCGACCTTGTACACGTGGTCGCCGGCCTCGTCGTCGATCCAGAAGTCGTCGCCGATCGCGAACACCTTCTGCTGCATGCGGTAGCGGGTCACGCCCTCGCCGGAGTCGAAGGCGCGGTTGGCCTCCTTGCGGGCCCGTCGCTCCTCGAACATCGCATCCTCCTCTCCGGGCCCCGGCGCGGGGCCCCGTCGGCCGGACCGCCCGGCACCGACCGGGCGCGGGCGGCGCCCGGTGCGGCGGTCAGCGCCTGGACCGGCGCAGGGCCAGGAACCCGCCGATCAGCATCCCGGCCAGCAGGGTGACGGTGAGGACCACCCACAGCGGCAGGGTCACGGTGGGGATCCAGAGCCGGATCTCGACCGACTCGGTGTTCGCCGCGATGAACCAGACCGCCAGCACCACGATGATCCCGATGCCGATCGTTCTGAACCGGACGTCCTTCCCCTTCACGCTGACGGTGGGGGGCTTGTGGGCGCTGTTCTGTGCCATGGCTTCAGTATCGACCGTTTTGCCCGGATCGCTCCTCTGGAGCCCGGCGTGCGAGGGCCCCCGGCGCCGGGGGGGGGGGCCCCGCCCCGCGGCGCCCCCCCCCGCGGGGGGGGGCGCCCCCACCCCCCCCCCCGGCGCGCGCGGCGGGCGC
>NZ_JBHWBW010000032.1:0-8090 GCF_042735675.1 Kitasatospora sp. NPDC059571 | reverse complement strand
TGCTGGGCCTGGGTTTCTTTAGGCCCGTTGAGGCCCGCATCGCGCGTGTGACGCCGGGGTTGCGTGGGCGGCGGCTCGGGCATTGGGGGCCGGCCGGGCGGCCTCACCGGCCGGTGGGGGTCAGCCCCTCACCCGCCGGGTGCGGTCGGCCGTCACGGGTAGGAGACGACGTTCGACGGGGTGGTGGAGGTGCCGGAGGTGGCGGCGCCGGTGTCGTTCACCACGTGGTTGAACTGGCCGTTCCCGCCCAGCGAGTTGACCAGGATGTCGTGCAGCTTGACGTTCGGGGTGTTCGGGACCTCGAAGCCGTGGTCCACCACGATGGTCGGGTCGACGTTGAAGTAGCAGTAGCTGCCCAGGCCCCAGGCCTCGTGGCTGGTGACGTTGTTGTCGACCTTGTACGCCGCGAAGCCCTTGGTGGTGCCGTTCTGCACGGCGGCCTGGTTCGGGGCGTCGTAGGCGATCTCGTTCTGGAAGAAGATCGTCCGGCCGCCGTTGCCGGACCACTCCACGTCGTACTTCTTGAAGTGCTCCACGAACAGGCCGGTGGCCAGCACGTTGTTACCGCCCACGAGCATGCCGTAGTCGGCGGCGTTGACGTCCCAGCCGACGCCCGCGCCGTGGTCGGCGCGCCAGATCCAGGTGTGGTCGATGACCGTGTTGTTGCTGTTGATCACCATGCCGGCGGTGGTCCTGCCGGCGCCGGCGCCGCCGACCCGGACGAAGACGTCCTGGATGACGGTCGGGTCGTTGCTGTGGTCGGCGCCCGGGCCGGAGCCGCCGACCTGGAGCAGCGACGGGGAGTTCACGGTGCCGGCGTCCAGCAGCAGGCCGGCCATCTTGACGCCGTCGACGTCGGCGACCTTGATCGCGGTCACGCCGTTGTCCGGGATGACGGTGGCGAGGCCCAGGCCGAGCACCACGGTGTCCGGGCGGGTGATGTTGATCGTCTGGTCGACGTGGTAGACGCCGGGGGTGAAGAGCAGGTTGAGGCCCTGGGCCAACGCCTGGTTGATGGTGGCGGCGGTGGCGCCCGGCTTGACCAGGTAGAACTGGCTCAGCGGGAGCGAGGAGCCCTGCGGGGCGCCGGCGCCCCAGGAGGTGCCGCGGGCGTTGGTCCGCTTCGCGGGCACGAACACCTTGTAGTCGCTGCCGTCCAGGTAGAGGAACGGCTTCTCCTGGGAGACCGGGGTGGTGTCCAGGGTGGTGTACGGCGGGTTGGGGAAGCCCTGTGCGGGCGCGCCCTGGACGCCGGAGAACACCTGGTTCCACACGCCGTTGGAGAACCCGCCGATGGAGCTGTCGCGGGTGTACCACTGCTGCTGCGAGTAGTTGCCGACCTGGCCGTCGATCTTCGAGTCGGCGATGTAGCCGCCGCTGGCCCAGCCGTAGCCGGACGGCGCCAGGTTGAGGCCGCCCTCGACGTGCATCCGGCGGAACGGAGCGGCCTGCGCGACGGCCCAGCGGTCGGTGCCGCTGACCGGCTTGAGGTGCAGGTTCTCCGCGGAGCGCCAGAAGTTCTGGGTGGCGTTGCCCTGCATCCAGCCCGCATCGACGGTGACGTCGCCGTTGAAGGTGGTGTCGTCCGGGTTCAGGCCGAGGCCCGCGATCGAGGTGTAGAAGCCGATCTGCGCGTTGATGTTGTTGTACGTGCCGGGCTTGAACAGCAGCGCGTAGCGGTCGGTGCCGAACTGGTTGGACTCCTGCTTGGCGAAGACCTGGTCCACGGTGGCCTGGATGTTCGGCGTGGAGGGGTCGAAGACCAGGACGTTCGGACCGAGGTCGCCGCCGCCCTGCACGGGCGGCACGGTGGAGCCGCCGCCGGTGTGCACGCCGAACTCCCAGAGGGAGTATCCGTATCCGGTGCCGCGCTGGGTTCCGTACAGCCGGACGTAGCGGCCCGAGCCGGAGACGTCGAGGGTCTCGTTGCCGCCGGCGCCGGTGGTGGTGGAGTAGACCGTCGTCCAGGTGGTGCCGTCGGCGGAGGTCTGGATCTGGTACGCCCTGCCGTACGCGGCCTCCCAGTTGAGGGTGACCTGGCACAGCTGCTGGACGGAGCCGAGGTCGACCTGGAGCCACTGCGGGTCGGCGGCGGCGGAGGACCAGCGGGTGCCGGTGTTGCCGTCGACGGCGGCCGAGGCCGGGGTGCCGGCGTTCTCGGTCGAGGAGGCGGTGGCGGCCTTGCCCTGCGCGGCGTTGGCGGTGTCGCAGGTGGGCGGGGTGCTGCCGAAGGAGCCGTAGACCTGGAACTCCCAGAGGGAGTAGCCGTATCCGGTGGCCCGGGTGACGCCGTTCATCCGGACGTAGCGGCCGCTGCCCGAGACGTTGAGGGTCTCGGTGCCGCCGGCGCCGGTGGTGGTGGAGTAGACCGTCGTCCAGGTGGTGCCGTCGGCGGAGGTCTGGATCTGGTAGGCCTTGCCGTACGCGGCCTCCCACTGGAGGAGGACCTTGCTGATCGTCGCGGACTGGCCGAGGTCGACCTGGATCCACTGCTGGTCGCTCGCGGCCGAGGACCAGCGGGTGCCGGTGTTGCCGTCGACCGCGTAGGCGGCCGGCGTGCCGCCGTTCTCCACGGAGGACGCGGTGACCGTCCTGCCCTGGGAGATCAGGGTGTCGGCGGCGTGGGCGGCGGTGCCGGGGAGCGCCAGGACGGCGCCCGAGAGCAGGGCCATGCCCAGCAGGGCGGCGGAGCCGCGGCGTCCGGCACCGGGGCGTGCTGAAGTGAGCCTCACGGGCTTCTCCTGCGGTGGGGTGGGTGGGGGTGGGTGGGGGCGCCGGCGGTCCGAGTGTCGGCGGGGGACCGGCCCGTACGGCCGGGCCGGCGCGGCGCAGGGGCGCCGAACGGAGTGCGGGAAAGAGCGTCGCCGGTCGTTCGGCCGAGCTCGGGAGAGCGCTCCCCGGAGGGAGTCTGTGGGGCTCCGATCTCAGGTGTCAAGTCCTCGGAGCGGAGTTCCGGTACGGATCAACCGGCTTGCCGAGGAAGCGGGTTGACCCGCCGCCAGGACCTGCGGACGGTGCGTTCGCGCAGGTCGTCAGGGGTGGCGGCGGGTCAGCGCAGGGCCGGCGCCGCCCCGGCCAGCCGCTCGGGGAGGTCGCCGCCGGACTCCAGGAAGTGCCAGAGCGGCAGGGTGGCCGCGCCGACGGTGACCGCGTCCGGGCCCAGCCGACCGAGGTCGATCGAGGTCTGCGCGCGGGGGAAGCGCAGCGCGTACGCGGTGGCGGCGTCGCGGATGTCGGGCAGCAGCCGGGGGCCGAGCATCAGGCCGGCCCAGCCGCCGATCACGATCCGCTCCGGGTTGAACAGGTTGATCAGGTCGGCGATCGCCGCGCCGAAGTACTCGGCGGCCTCGGTGAGCAGCCCGACGGCCTCGGGCTCGCCCGCCTCGGCGGCGGCCAGCAGTGCGGCCAGCCCGGCCTTCTCGCTGGACCCGGCCGGGGCCCGGCCCCAGCGCTCGACCAGGGCCTCGGCGCCGACGTACGCCTCCAGGCAGCCGCGTGAGCCGCAGCGGCACAGCCGGCCGCCGACGTGGACCTTGGTGTGGCCCCACTCGCCCGCGCTGCTGGTCGCGCCGCGGAACCTCGCGCCGTCGGCGATCACGCAGGCGCCGACGCCGGAGCCGAAGAGGGCGACCACCGCGTGCCGGGCGCCCCGGCCCGCGCCGAACCACATCTCGGCCTGGCCGAGCGTCTTGGCGCCGTTGTCGACGTAGAGCGGCAGGTCGGTGCCGGCGCGCAGCATCCGGCCGAGCGGGACGGCGTCCCAGTCGACGGTCTGGCTGTGCACCACGATGCCGAGCCCGTCGGTGCCCGGATCGCCCTGCTCGACGATGCCGGGCACGCCGACGCCGACGCCCAGCACGGTCGCCGGGTCGATGCCGGAGTCGGCCAGCACCTCGGACAGGCCGGTGAGGATGAGCTCCACCACGTGGTCCGCGTCGTGGCCGCTGTCCGAGAGCGGGTGGTCGCTGGCGGCGAGCTCGGTGAGCCCCAGGTCGAAGAGCGCGACCCGCACCTGGGTCTCGCCGACGTCCACGCCCACCAGGTGGGCGCGGTCGGGCGGCACCTGGAGCAGGATCCGCGGGCGGCCGCCGTCGGAGTCGACCGAGCCGCACTCCTCGACCAGGCCGTCGGCGAGCAGTTCGCCGATCACGTTGCTGACCGAGCCGGCGCTCAGTCCGCTGATCCGCCCCAACTCCTGCCTGCTCAACGGTCCTTCGAAATACAACCGTTGCAAAAGGGTGGATCTGCTGCCGCGCCGCAGGTCGCGGACCGTCTGCTTGCCTCGCTCTGCCATCGTTTCTCCCTCCTACCGGGAATCTATCGCTGCCGATCCTCTTGACGCCAGCTTTTCTCACACGTTAAATCACGCCCTGAAGTAAGCCGCTGGCCGGTCACTTCACCCCACCCCCACCACGCCACCCACCCGCCCGAGAGGGGCATGGTCATGCGTATCAACCGTCTGGCTGCCGCGACCGCCGTCGTCGCCACCCTGGCTCTCACCGCCACCGCCTGCGGCGGCGGTTCCAGCACGTCCGGTTCCGGCGACAACAGCAGCCCGAAGACGCTCACCTACTGGGCCAGCAACCAGGGCCCGAGCGTCGAGGCGGACAAGGCGACCCTGGAGCCCGAGCTCAGAAAGTTCGAGCAGCAGACCGGCATCAAGGTCAAGCTCGAGGTCATCCCGTGGTCCGACCTGCTCAACCGCATCCTCGCCGCCACCACCTCCGGCCAGGGCCCGGACGTCCTCAACATCGGCAACACCTGGTCCGCCTCGCTCCAGGCCACCGGCGCGCTGCTGCCCTTCGACGCCGCGACCTTCGACAAGATCGGCGGCAAGGACCGCTTCCTGCCCGCCACCCTCGCCTCGGCCGGTGCCGCCGGCAAGGACCCGGCCGCCGTCCCGCTCTACTCCATGGCCTACGGCCTCTACTACAACAAGAAGCTCTTCCAGGCAGCCGGCATCGAGCGCCCGCCGGCGACCTGGGACGAGCTGGTCGCGGACGGCCAGAAGCTCACCAAGGACGGCAAGTACGGCATCGCCGTCGAGGGCGGCAACGGCTCCGAGAACGTCCACCACGCCTTCACCCTCGGCAAGCAGCAGGGCGCCGACTTCTTCGACGCCTCCGGCAAGCCCACCTTCGACAGCCCCGGGGCGGTCGCCGCGGTCAAGCAGTACATCGACCTGATCGCCAAGGACAAGATCGCCGCGCCGGGCAACGCCGAGTACGCCAACAACCAGTCCGTCACCGACTTCGCCACCGGTAAGGCCGCCATGCTGATGTGGCAGGCCGCGGGCGCCAACCTCAAGTCGCACGGGATGAACCCCGACGACTACGGCGTCGCCCCCGTGCCGATCCCGGCCGGCGCCACCGGCGACAAGGCCACCAGCTCCATGGTCGCCGGTATCAACCTCGCCGTCTTCAAGAACACCAAGAACCTCGACGGCGCCCTGAACTTCGTGAAGTTCATGACCGGCAAGGACGAGCAGATCCAGCTCAACAAGACCTACGGCTCCATCCCGCCGGTCACCGACGCGCAGTCCGACGCCGCGTTCGCCACCCCCGAGCTCCAGGCCCTCTCCAAGGTCCTCGGCACCAGCGCCCAGCCGCTCCCGCAGGTCGCCAACGAGAGCCAGTTCGAGACCCTGGTCGGCACCGCCGTTAAGAACCTGTTCGCCGCCGCCGCCTCCGGCAAGGCGATCACCGACGACAGCGTCAAGGCCGAACTCACCAAGGCCCAGCAGCAGATGCCGGCCAACTGACGTGCGACAGCGACTGCGCCGAATCGGCCTGCCCTACCTGCTCCTGCTCCCGGCACTGATCCTGGAGCTGCTGATCCACCTGGTCCCCATGGTGGTCGGCATCGTGATGAGCTTCCGACAGCTCACCCAGTTCTTCATCCGGGACTGGTCGTCCGCACCGTGGACTGGCCTCGGGAACTACCACCTCGCGGTGGACTTCAACGCCCCCGTCGGCCAGTCGCTGCTCAACTCGTTCTGGGTGACCTGCGCCTTCACGATCCTCGCCGTCGGCCTCTCCTGGCTGGTGGGCACCACGGCGGCGATCATGATGCAGGACGCCTTCCGCGGCAGGGGGCTGCTCCGCGCGGCCTTCCTGCTCCCCTACGCCCTCCCGGTGTACGCGGCCGTGATCACCTGGTCGTTCATGTTCCAGCGGGACACCGGGCTGGTCAACCACGTCCTCCACGACCAGCTCCACCTCACCTCCGACAAGCCGTTCTGGCTCATCGGCGACAACAGCTTCACCGCACTGGTCACCGTCTCGGTCTGGCGCTCCTGGCCGTTCGCGTTCCTGACCCTGACCGCGGGCCTGCAGAACATCCCCCGCGAGCTCTACGAGGCGGCGGCGATGGACGGGGCCGGCGTGTGGCAGCAGATCCGCCGGATCACGCTGCCCTCGCTGCGCCCGGTCAACCTCGTCCTGATCCTCGTCCTCTTCCTCTGGACCTTCAACGACTTCAACACGCCGTACGTGCTGTTCGGCAAGTCGGCGCCGGAGGCGGCGGACCTCATCTCCATCCACATCTACCAGTCCTCCTTCGTCACCTGGAACTTCGGCACCGGCTCGGCGATGTCCGTGCTGCTCCTGCTGTTCCTGCTACTGGTGACGTCGGCCTACCTGTTCATCACCTCGCGTCGGAGGGGCGCCGATGATTAACCCGCCTGCGTCCTTCCGCTGGATCCGGCGGATCGTGCTCTTCCTGCTCGCGGTCTTCACGCTCGTCCCGGTGGGCGTGATGGTCAGCTCCTCGCTGAAGCCGCTGCAGGACGTCCAGGGACCGTTCCGGTGGATCCCGAGCACCCTGACGATCCGTCCGTACTTCGACATCTGGAAGACCGTCCCGCTCGGCAAGTACTTCGTCAACTCGCTGATCGTGTCCGGCGGGGCGACCCTCTTCTCGGTGCTGATCGCGATCGTCGCGTCCTACGCGGTGAGCCGGTACCGCTTCCGCGGCCGGCGGCTGTTCACCGTCACCGTGCTGTCGACCCAGATGTTCCCCGGCATCCTGTTCCTGCTGCCGCTGTTCCTCATCTTCGTCAACATCGGCAACACCACCGGTATCGCCCTCTACGGCAGCCGGGGCGGACTGATCCTCACCTACCTCACCTTCTCGCTGCCGTTCTCGATCTGGATGCTGGTCGGCTACTTCGACTCCATCCCGCGGGACCTCGACGAGGCCGCACTGGTCGACGGCTGCGGCCCGATCCGGGCCCTGGTGCGGATCATCATCCCGGCCGCCATCCCCGGCATCGTCGCCGTCGCCGTGTACGCCTTCATGACCGCCTGGGGCGAGGTGCTCTTCGCCTCGGTCATGACCAACGACGAGACCCGCACCCTCGCCGTCGGCCTCCAGGGCTACGCGACGCTCAACGACGTGTACTGGAACCAGGTGATGGCCGCCTCCCTGGTGGTCAGCGTCCCCGTGGTCGCCGGCTTCCTCCTCCTGCAGCGCTACCTCGTCGCCGGACTGACCGCCGGCGCCGTCAAGTGACCCTGATTGAAAGGCCAGTTGTGAACGACCTCAACGCTCTCCCGGAGGACTTCGTCTGGGGCGCGGCCACCTCCGCCTACCAGATCGAGGGTGCCGTGGACGAGGACGGCCGCGCGCCCTCCATCTGGGACACGTTCTCCCACACCCCCGGGAAGATCGACAACGACGACCACGGCGACACCGCCTGCGACCACTACCACCGCTACGCCGAGGACACCGACCTCATGAAGCGGCTCGGGCTGGGCGCGTACCGCTTCTCGGTCGCCTGGCCGCGAGTGGTGCCGCAGGCCGACGGCCGGGTCAACGCCGAGGGCCTCGCCTTCTACGACCGCCTGGTGGACGGCCTGCTGGAGGCCGGCATCACCCCGCACGGCACCCTGTACCACTGGGACCTCCCGCAGGCCCAGCAGGACCGCGGCGGATGGCCCGAGCGGGACACCGCCGAGCGCTTCGGCGAGTACGCGGCGGTGGGGGGGGGGCGGGGCGGGGGCCGGGGGGGGCGCGGGGCCACCCACCACGAGCCCCACTCCGCCGCGGGGAGCGGCCACCGCGAGGGCAAGTAGGCGGCGGGGGGGACG
>NZ_JBHWBW010000031.1:24509-31285 GCF_042735675.1 Kitasatospora sp. NPDC059571 | reverse complement strand
CCAATTACCAAACCCACTCGGCCCCCCGCGGCCGGGGGGCGGCCCCCCCCCCCGCCGCCCCCCCCCCCCCCCCGCGCCCCCCCCCCCCCCCCCGGGGGGGGGGCCGCGGCGTTTCGGCGTCGAACCCTGCCGTCCCTGCCGTTCCTGCCGTCCCCGGCCGGTCGGCCGGCATGGTGTGTGGGCCGCCGGGTACAGGACGTATGCCGACTGTGTGTGTCGAGGCGACGCGGGAGGTTCCCATGCTCACTCCGCGTGAGCTGCGTCTGCTTGCCGAGGCCGAGGACGACCTCGCCCGTGACCGGCGCCTGGCCCGCCGGCTCCTGCGGCACCGTGTGGGGCCGCGCTGGTGGGGGAGTCCGCGGGCACTCGCGGTGCTGCTGGTGGTGCTCGCGGTCGGCGGGGTGTCGGCGGTGGTCGCCGGATGGGCCACCGCCACGGCGACCGGGGTCCTGGCGGGGTCGGCCGTGTGGGGGAGTACGTGGGTTGCGGCCGGGATCCTGGTGGCCCGGATCGCCGTCCTGACCCGGCCCGGACGGGCCCGCTGACCACGGGCCCGCTGACCGCGGCCCGGTGATCACCGGTGTGCTGACCCGCCGGCGCGCGGGGGAGCGGGTGCCCTTCACCGTGTCCGGCCGGGGCGGTCCGGCGCGCCGGCCCCGATTCCCGTCCCGAATTCTTCACATTCTGACGGTCATTCAGCTGATCTGGCGTCGGGCCGGGCGCGGCTGCCCCGCGCGGGGCATTTTCCAAGAATGAGCAAAGGAATCGCACTGAATTCCCCTCTGAAGTCTGTTAACAGAGGGCCGGAGTTGAAAACTGTTCATGTCCGGCAGTGCCGTTCGGTGAACGAACTGTGCCTCTCACCTGCTCGGACAGTGATTCTGAATGTTTCCTGAGACGGGTCCATTGACGGTGTGTCGGTGGCTCTGCTTTGCTTCGGTCCGCAGACGGGCGACCAGCCCCACATGACGAGCATTCAGCTCGCTGGTCAGTGCATCGAATTACCGGATCGGGGTCCCGTGCGTGTATGCGGGGGCCCTTTCCGGGATGCGCCCGACCCGTCGGCTCCTGTCCAGGAAACCGGCTGTCCGGCGCCCACCGGTGTGCGGGCGGTCGCATGAGAGAGGCTCCCCCACCGATGGGTAGTTCCCCCACCACCAGGCGGTCGAGGCTGGCGGCGCTCACCGGCGTCGCGTCGCTGACGCTCGCGGCCGCCGGCCTCGCCGTCACCGCGGCCCCGGCGCAGGCCGCCCCGACCCCCGCACCGGCATCCGCGGCGGCCGTCTCGGGCCAGGCCCACCACAACGCGGCCACCGCCGAATCGGGCATCTCCAACGAGTTCAACCCGTTCAGCCCGGCGCTCACCCAGAGCACCATCCCCGGCATGAAGCAGTACGCCGCCCAGAAGCGGGCGCGCATCGCGCACCAGCTCCAGGCGGCGGCCACCGGCCAGCAGACCCTGTCCTACGGCGGCGGCGTCGACGGCATCGGCGTGCAGAGCGGCCACTCCAAGGTCTACCTCGTCTTCTACGGCACCCAGTGGGGCACCCAGGGCACCGACGCCAACGGCAACGCCACGTTCTCGGGCGACTCGGCCGGCGCCGCGCAGGCCACCCAGAACATGTTCAAGGGCATCGGCACCAACGGCGAGACCTGGTCGGCCGACCTGACCCAGTGGTGCGACGGCGCGAGCGTGGCCACCGGAGCGACCAGCTGCCCGGCCAACGCCAACTTCGTCCCCTACCAGAGCGGCGGCGTGCTCTCCGGCGTCTGGTACGACAACGCCGCCGCGTCCCCGGCGTCCGCGACCGGCCACCAGCTCGGCGTGGAGGCCGTGAACGCGGCCGCCCACTTCGGCAACACCACGGCCGCCTCCAACCGCGACGCCTACTACGTGATCCTCTCCCCGCACGGCACCAACCCCGACAACTACCAGAGCCCGACCCAGGGCTACTGCGCGTGGCACGACTGGAACGGCGACACCACCCTCACCGGCGGCGCCGCCAGCTCCCCGTACGGCGACATCGCGTTCTCCAACCAGCCGTACAACATCGACATGGGCGCCTCCTGCGGCGTCGGCTTCGTCAACTCGCCCGGCACCCTCGACGGCTGGACGATGACGCTGGGCCACGAGTGGCACGAGATGATGTCCGACCAGAACCCGGCCGGCGGCTGGACCAACCACGTGTCGGGCAGCTCCTACAACGGCCAGGAGAACTCCGACGAGTGCGCCTGGATCAAGCCCGGCCAGGCCGGCGGCGCCGCCAACGTCTCCTTCGGCTCCTTCGGCACCTTCGCCGAGCAGGCCAGCTGGTCCAACGACACCAACTCCTGCGCCATCACCCACGCGATCCTCACCCACGGCAGCACCAACACCGTCACGGTGACCAACCCCGGCAGCCAGTCCGGCACCGTCGGCACCGCCGCCGCCCTGCAGATCAGCGCCACCGACTCCGCCTCCGGCCAGAGCCTGACCTACGCGGCCACCGGCCTGCCGACCGGCCTGTCGATCAACACCACGACCGGCCGCATCTCCGGCACCCCGACCGCCGCCGGAACCTTCTCCACCACCGTCACCGCGACCGACACCACCGGCGCCGCCGGCTCCACCACCTTCACCTGGACCGAGGCCCCCTCCGGCGGCGGCACCTGCACCGCGGCCCAGCTGCTCGGCAACGCCGGCTTCGAGACCGGCACCGCCGCCCCCTGGACCACCTCCACCGGCGTCGTCGACAACTCCGCCTCCGAGGCCGCGCACTCCGGCTCCTGGAAGGCCTGGATGGACGGCTACGGCTCCGCCCACACCGACACCCTCTCCCAGACCGTCACCGTCCCGGCCGGCTGCAAGGCGACCTTCAGCTTCTGGCTCCACATCGACACCGCCGAGACCGGCTCGACCGCGTACGACAAGCTGACCGTCACGGCCGGCTCGACCACGCTGGCGACCTACTCCAACGCCAACGCCGCCACCGGCTACACCCAGAAGTCCTTCGACCTCTCCGCCTTCGCCGGCCAGAGCGTCACCCTGAAGTTCACCGGCGTCGAGGACTCCTCGCTGCAGACCAGCTTCGTCATCGACGACACCGCGCTCAACGTCTCCTGACACCACCGGCCACACCACCGGGGCGGGCCACCACGGCCCGCCCCGGTGCCGTCGCACCCCCGCCACCGACTCCCGGCAGCCCCCGCCGCCGGTCGCCATCGCCCGCAGACACCCCCTGCCGCCGCCGGCCCCCGGTCCCTCCGACGCCGCCGGCCCGCCGGCACCCGGCACCTCCTGCCGCCGCCGGTCCCACCGCCCCCCCGCATCCCCTGCCACGGGTCCTCCCGGCCCCCGCCGCCGGCCCCTGGGCAGCCCGCCGCCGGCCTGCGCCGCCGGTGTTCCCTGCCACGGGTCTTCGCGTCGCCCGTCGCCGCCGGTGCTTCCGCCGGCGCTTCCGCCGGTCCTTGCGGCGGTCCCTCGGTGGCCCGCCGCCGGGGACGGGGGTGGGGACGGGATCCGGAAGGGCCGCCGCCGCGTCTGATTCCTGCCGGCCGACGAACGAGCCGCCCGACCACCCACGGAGCCCCGCCATGATGACACCGCCCCCCAGGAGAACCGCCGCGCTCGCCTGCACCCTGCTCGCCCTGGCGGCACTGACCGGGTGCGGCCCGCACGACGCGGGCACCTCCGCCGCACGGCCCGCCACACCACCGCCCGCCACCGCCACCCCCACGAACCCCACGAGCCCCGCGGGCGGCGGTACCACCGCGAGCCCCGCGGCCGGCGCACCGGCCGGCAACGCGAGCAGCCCGGGCGGTGCCGCCTCCGTCACCCTGGACGAGCACGCCAACCACACCCGCATCACGGTCCGCCTCGGCACCACTGTCCGCCTTCAACTGCACAGCACCTACTGGTCCGCCCCCGCCAGTTCGGACCCGGGCCGGCTCGCCCCCCAGGGCGCCCCCACCACACTCCCCGGGCCGTCCTGCCGCCCCGGCAGCGGCTGCGGGACGCTCACCACCGCCTTCACCACCCGCAGCACCGGAGCGGTCCAACTCACCTCCCGGCGCACCAGCTGCGGCGAGGCCAAGCCCTGCCCGCCCGACCAGCAGACCTTCACCGTCGACATCGACGTCACCCCCTGACACCCCCTCGCAGCCCGGGACGCGCGCCCGAAAATGCTGTTGCCGGCGGCAGCGGCACACACCATCCTCCGGGCATGGACCTTCCCCCGCAGGTGATCGAACTGGACGACCTGACGCTGCGCAGCTTCCACGGCGAGGCGGACGCCGCGGAGCTGTTCGGGGTCATCGAGGAGGCGCTGGAGCACCTGCGCCCCTGGGTGTCCTTCGCCGCCGAGCACTCGTGGGCCTCGACCCTCGAATTCCTGGCCCGCCGCCCGGTGCTCTGGGCGAGCGGGCAGGCGTTCACCTACGCGATCGTGCTGGACGGGGCGATCGTCGGCTCCTGCGGGCTGTTCCGGCGCACCGACACCCCCGACAACGGCCGTGAGATCGGCTACTGGCTGCACCCCGCCGCCACCGGCCGCGGCGTCGCCACCCGCGCCGTGCGCGCCCTGTGCGAGCAGGCGTTCCGCCTTGCCGGCGTCGACCACGTGGAGATCGTCCACGACGCGGCCAACCACGCGAGCGGCGCCGTCCCGGCCCGACTCGGCTTCACCGAACACCTCCGCCGCCCCGCCCGGCCCCTCGCCCCGGCCGACACCGGCGAGGACCGAATCTGGCGCCTGACCCGCCCCCACGGCAGCACCCCGGCCGCCACCCGGGCGGGCTGACGGCACGTCGTCGCCGGGCCCCGGACGGTGCCGGGGCAGGGGGCCCGTGCCGGGTCGGCGGCCCTTTCCCGTGCGACTCCCGGTTCCTCCGGGCGCACGGGGGTGCCGCTCCCTGCGGGGGTGTCCGGGCCGGCGGCGCTCGCTCGCGCAGCGTCTGCCGGTGCCGGCCCGGGGATGGGGCGCGTACAATTTTTGGATCCGAACGATTGGAGCGTGGCGGGTGCCCTCGGAGCGTTCTCTCACCGAAGCCGAGAAGTTGGCCGAGGCCAGGCTCGGCGGGATTCCGCTGCGGCGCGAGCAGATGGCCGTGGTGGCCAACATCTACCGGGCGGCGTCGGCCGTGCGGCAGCACCTGGAGAACTCGGTGCTGCGCGAGGCCGATCTGACCTGGACGGCGTTCGTCGTGCTCTGGGTGATCTGGATCTGGGGCGAGTCGGAGACCCGGCAGGTGGCCGAGGAGGCGGGTATCTCCAAGGGGACGCTCACCGGCGTGGCCCGCACCCTGGAGTCCCGTGGGCTGGTGGCACGTGCGGACCATCCGAGCGACGGCAGGCTCGTCCTGTTGGATCTGACGCCGGAGGGCCATGCGCTGATGGAACGGGTCTTCCCCAGGTTCAACGAGGAGGAGGCCTTCGTCACCGGCACCCTCGGCGACGAGGAGTGCCGCCGCACCGCCGACGGGCTGCGCAAGGTGGTGCTGCAGGTGCAGCAGCACGGCGAGGAGCGTCGGATCTCGCTCCTGGACGGGCAGGCGCCCCCCCCCCCACCCGGCGGGGTGCCTGCGCGCGCAGCCGCGGCGCGGCCGGCGCGGTGGTCGGGGTGGCGGGGGCGGTGTGCCCGGCGGCCAGCCGGACGGCGAGGGCGTCCATCACCGGGCGCGGGCTGGTGCCGGCGAAGTTGCTGAACATGGCGGTGAAGATGAGCCGGCGGCCGTCCGGGGCGGTGACGTACCCGGTCAGGTTGTCCACGCCGCTCATCGAGCCGCTCTTGGCGTGCACGTTGTTCTCGGCGGCGGTGCCGCGCATCCGGGCGGCCAGGGTGCCGCCGACCATGCGCGCCGGGTTGCCGGCCACCGGCAGGGCGTCGTACCAGGCCTGGAACCACGGCCGGTCCTGGGCGAGCTTCATCAGGGCCGCCATCTTGGCGGGGGTGACGAGGTCGTAGCGGGACAGGCCGGAGCCGTCCACCTGGCGGCCGGCCGGCGAGGCCAGGCCGTTCGCCTTGAGGAAGGCGTTGATCTGGGTGATGCCCGCGCTCCAGCTGCCGCTGCCGCCCTTGACCTTGCCGATCTCCTTGGCGAGGGACTCGGCGATGCCGTTGTTGCTGATCTTCATCATCGGCGTGATCAGCTCGCCGAGCGTCTTGGAGTCGTGGCTCACCAGCGGCGCGGAGGTCTCGGTGCCGGTGGCGGCCTGGACGCCGTGCAGCACCTTGACGCCGTGCCGGGCGAGGGCGCCGGCGAAGACCCGGCCGGCCAGCGCGGTCGGGTCCTCGACGGTGACCCAGGAGGTGGTGGGTGCGGCGCCGGCCGCCACGCTGCCGCCGACCACCAGCTCGTTCACGCCGCGCCGGCGCTCCAGGGTGGCGCCGCCGCCGCTGCCCGCCGCACCGGTGGTGATGCTGCCGGTGATCTTCATCGGCGTCTCGGCCGGGTTGAGGGCGATCGCGGCCGGGGCGCCGGCCGCGCCCGGGGTGACGGTCACCTGGACGGTGTCCATCGTGTACTCGGCGTCGGTGGAGACGGTCAGGCCGGATATCTGCGGGCTGTACGAGTACTGCTCGTCGTCCCAGGCCCAGCCGGGCCCGAGCGGGGTGCGCTCGAACCGGCTGCCGTCGGCGAGCACCCGGCCGTTCACGGTGGTGATGCCGGCGGCGGCGACCTTGGCGGCCAGGTCGTCGAGGTCCTGGGTCAGCAGGCTGGGGTCGCGGGCCCCCCCCCCGCGCTCGGTGGCGGTGTTGCGGGCCGCCCCCCCCGGGGGCGGGGGGGGGGGCGCGGGG
>NZ_JBHWBW010000031.1:14903-24499 GCF_042735675.1 Kitasatospora sp. NPDC059571 | reverse complement strand
ACCCAGGCGCTGGTGGCCGCCGTCGCCGCGCCGCACCGCGTGCCGGTCCTGGTGGTCCCCGCGGGCCCCCGCAACCACCAGGCGATGGACCAGGGGCTGGTCCGGGCCCGCCCCTCGCCGCCGCCGGGCGCGCCCCCCCCCCCAGACCAGGACGAGGTCGCCGTTGAGCCGGCCGCCCTCGCGGGTGCCGGTGGTGCGGACCTCGGTGGTGAAGCGGTGGTCGGCGCCGAGCAGGTCGAGCGCGGCGGCCGTGGTCACGGTCTTCAGCGTGGAGGCCGGGGTCAGCAGCGCGTCGGCCTGGTGCTGGTAGAGGACCTGTCCGGTGGCGGCGTCGAGGACCTGGACGCCGGCCTGGGCGTTGGCCAGCCGGGCGTCGGAGAGCAGCGCGTCCAGGTCCGCCGTGAGGGTCGGGTCCGCCGGGGCCGGGCTGTCGGCCTGGGCGGAGCCGGCGAGCAGCGAGGCGGCGAGCGCGGCGGCCGCCATCGGGAGGGCGCGGCGGTGCAGGCGTGCGGGCACAGATGCTCCAGGTATCGGGTACGGCGGGGCGCGCGCGTCGCCCACGCCCCCGTTGGCCTGTACATTATCAGCTGATGTGTCATCAGATGATCATGGGGGGAGCCGTCCCCGGCCGCCCCCGCACATGTCTCCACGCCGCGGGAGCCCGGAAGGTCTCACCCGATCCCGGCCGATCTCAGCCGACCGTGAAGGCCGTCACCCCGGACAGCGTCCCGACCAGCACCCGGCCGCCCGCCAGGACCGGCGAGACGAAGTGCGGCACCGGCCCGGTGGCCGCCCGCTGCAGCACCCGCCCGTCCCCCGGGTCGAGCGCCAGCAGCACGCCGCTGCCGTCGTCGACCACCCACACCGCGCCGCCGCCGGTCACCGGCGAACCGCCCCGGCCGAGCGGCACCCGCCAGTCCTGCCGCAGCGAGCCGTCCTGACCGACCGTCAGTCGCACCAGACCGTCCTGGCACGGCAGGTAGACCGTCTGCCCGTCCACCGCCGCGCCGCCGTACGCCGGGCACACCGTCTGCTGCGCGACCTGCCCGCCGAGCCCGCCGAGGCGCGCCGCGTCCAGCAGGTAAGCCTCGCCGCGCTTGCCGACCGCCAGCACGAACGCGCCGACCCGCACCGGCGCCAGCGAGCCGAGGTCGAGGTCCTGCGCGTTGTCGTCCGCCCAGGTCGCGGGCGCGAACCAGTCGACGCGCTGCAGCTCGGGGGAGAGCGCCAGCACGGAGTCCGACCCGTCGTACGAGCCGGACACCGACTCGCCGTTGCCGACCGAGACCAGCACCCGGTCGCCGTCCACCACCGGCCCCGCCGACGCCCAGATGCCGCCCTCGCGGCCGGTCGGCACCGCGTACGAGAGCACCGTCCCGGCCCCGCCGGTCGGCACCGAGACCACGCTGCCGACGTAGTCCCCGCAGTCGCCGTACAGCCCGCCGTAGGCGATCAGCACCCGGCCGTGCCACAGCGCCAGCGCGCCCCGCTGCTGGTGGGCCACCGGATCGCCCTTCGGCGGCTCCGCCTCCCGCTCGACCACCAGCGCGCCGCTGCCCGCGTCCAGCCCGGCCAGCACGTGCCGGCCGCCGGCCAGCTCGGCCACCGCGAACACCAGCCCGGTGTCCGGGTCGTAGACCGGCGTACCGGTGATGCCGAGCGGGTCGATGTTGCCGCACGGCAGCTCGCCGTCCCGGGCCGGCGGCCCGAGGTGACGGCTCCACAGCACCCGGCCGCTCGCCGGGTCCAGCGCGTACACGGTGTTGTTCTCGGTCGCCGCCAGGATCCGCCCGCCGACCGCCAGCGGCTGCCCGTACACCGCGCCGTCCAGGCGGGCCTGCCACGCCGTGCCCAGCGGACCGACCGGCGCGGCGTCCGGCGCCGAGCCGGTGCGCAGCGCGTCCCGGTGGTAGGTCGGCCAGTCGCCCGGGCCGGCGGGGGTGGGCGCCCGGGAGGCGGTCACCGTCCGGGTCGGCACGCTCCCGGTGCCGCCGCCCGCGGTGCACGCGGCCAGCAGCGCCGCGGCCACCGGGACCGCGGCCCACCGGCGCCGGCCGGACTCAGGTCGGCGCACCCGCACCGCCGCCGGCCTTCACCGCCTCCACCATCCGCTGGTGGAGCTCCCGCGCGGTCGCCTCGTCCGCGGCCGGCACCGGGCTCCCGTCCACGGTGTACCAGTCCAGCGCGCCGCTGTACTGCACGGTCAGCCTCGCCTCACCCTCGATCCACGTCGTGTGGACCGTCAGATCGCCCTTGATGACGCCGAGCTCGACCGTCCGGATCCCGCCCGTCCCGGCGAGAATGCCCTGCGTGGTCCAGGTCGCCCAGGTGTTCACGGAGCCTCCCCGATGCGCGGCCGACAGTTCGAATTCGTCATGCCCCAAGACATACCGGGTGACACTCCTGTTTGCGGCCGAATCGACCGCCGGTGGGCATGTCGGCGCCGCCTTCGGCGGGCGTCCGCCGCCACCCCCGCGACGCGCCCGGGCCCGTCCGGCGCAAAGGGCGGGCGATCCGGCGCCGGGCTAGCATCGACCGTATGGGAGAGCGACCCGCCGCGCTCACCGCGCCGCAGCTGGTACTCGAGACCGAGGGCGACTCGCAGGTCATCACCCCGAGCCGCTCCTACCACCTCGGTCGTGACCCTGCGAGCGAGATCGTCCTCACCGACCCGAGGGTGTCCTGGCACCACGCCGTCCTGCACACCGACGGCGCGCACTGGACGATCGACGACACCGGCTCGACCAACGGCACCTTCACCGACGGCCGCCGGGTCTCCCACCTCGACGTCGGGCCCGGCAGCGTGGTGCGCTTCGGCAGCGCCGCGGACGGTCCGTGCTGCACCCTGCACGCGCTGCCGGAACCGGCCCGCACCGCGGTGCGCCAGCAGTCCGCCCTCACCTCCATCACCGGCTCCTTCCGGCCGCCCACCGACGTCCGGCCGCTGCCCGCCCGGGTGGTCCGGATCGGCCGCTCCCTCGAGAACGACCTGGTCGTCGAGGACCTCTCGGTCTCCCGCCGGCACGCCGAACTGCGCGCCCGGCCCGACGGCCGGTACGAGATCGCCGACGTCGGCAGCCACAACGGCACCTACCTGAACGGCCAGCCGATCCTCCAGGCCCTGGTCGGCCCCGGCGACCTGATCGGCATCGGCCACTCCGTGTTCTGCCTGGTCGGCGACGAACTCCAGCGGTTCGAGGACACCGGCGACATCGACCTCGACGTCGACAAGCTCACCGTCAAGGTCGGCGGCGGCAAGACCCTGCTGGACGGCGTCACCTTCCCGGTCGGACAGAAGTGCCTGCTCGCCGTCGCCGGGCCGTCCGGCGCGGGCAAGTCCACCCTGCTGAACGCGCTCACCGGGCTGCGCCCCGCCGACGAGGGCACCGTCAGCTACGACGGCCGCGACCTCTACCGCGACTACGCCGAGCTGCGCCGCCGGATCGGACTCGTCCCGCAGGACGACATCCTGCACACCCAGCTCCAGGTCCGGCGCGCCCTGAACTACGCCGCCGAACTGCGCTTCCCCGACGACACCGCCGCCGACGAACGGGAGGCCAGGGTCGAGGAGGTGATCGCCGAACTCGGCCTGGGCAAGCGCGCCGACCAGGTCATCTCCAGCCTCTCCGGCGGCCAGCGCAAACGCGTCAGCGTCGCCCTGGAGCTGCTCACCAAGCCGTCCCTGCTCTTCCTCGACGAGCCGACCTCCGGCCTCGACCCCGGCATGGACCGCTCGGTCATGCAGATGCTGCGCAACCTCGCCGACGACGGACGGACCGTCATCGTCGTCACCCACAGCGTGCTCAGCCTCGACCTGTGCGACCGCCTGCTGCTGCTCGCCCCCGGCGGCCGGATCGCCTACTACGGGCCGCCCGGCGAGAGCCTCGACTACTTCGGGTTCCAGCACTGGCCGGACGCCTTCGAGGCGTTCGAGAACGACACCGACCGGGACTGGGCCGGCCAGTACCGGGCTTCCGCGCCCTACCGGCGCTACATCGTCGGCGCGATGAACCACCCCGCGCCCGCCGCCCTGCCCGAGCACCCGGAGGAGGTGGCCGCCCCGCCGCCCCCGCCGCCGCAGCGCTGGCGCAAGCAGGTCGGCACGCTCTGCCGCCGCTACACCCGGGCGCTCACCGCCGACCGGACCTTCCTCGCCGTCATGATCGGCCTGCCGTTCGTGATGGGCGCGATGGCCCGCGCCCTGGCGGGCAGCAAGCTGAACCAGAACTCCGTCTTCAACGCCCTGCTGATCCTCTGCGTCGGTGCGGTGCTGGTGGGCGCCGCCAACGCGGTCCGCGAGCTCGTCAAGGAACGCGTCATCTACCAGCGCGAACGCGCCGTCGGCCTGTCCAGATCGGCGTACCTCTGGTCCAAGATCATCGTGCTCGGCACGGTCACCGCCGTCCAGGCCGTCGTGCTGACCATGGTCGCCCTGGTCGGCGTCGATCTCAGACCCCAGGGCGGCAGCGGAGTCTTCCTGCCGCCCCTGTTCGAGATCACCCTCGCCGTCGCGATGCTCGCGCTCACCGCGATGATGCTCGGCCTCGTCATCTCCGCCCTGGTGAAGAAGGAGGAGGTGACCATGCCGCTGCTGGTGCTCGTCGCCATCGTGCAGGTGGTGTTCTGCGGCGCCCTGCTCCGGCTCGACCAGACCCTCGTCCTCAACCAGCTCTCCTGGCTCGTCCCCTCCCGATGGGCGTTCGCCGCGATGGCCTCCACCCTGGACCTGCACGCCCTCGTCCCGGAGGCCTCCACCTCCGACGCGCTCTTCGCGCACAAGCCGTCGGTCTGGCTGCTCGACATGGGCATGATGCTGGTGCTCTGCCTGGTGTTCGGATTCATCGTGTCCCGCCTGCTGCGCCGCCACGAACCTGCCGTGATGCGGCGGTGAGGCGATGACCGCACCGTACGAGTTCGAGCCCACCCACGTCGCCCCGGCCGACGGGCTGCAGACGTGGGCGAGCCCAGACCCGTCCCGGCCCTCGGTGCGGCTCGACCCCCTGCTGCCGGTCCGGCTGGCCGACAGCAGCGGCAACTGGGCGCGGATCGTCTGCTCCAACGGCTGGTCCGCCTGGGTCGACGGCCGGATGCTGGTCGCCCTGCCCCACCCGCCGCCCGGGACGAACCGGCCGCTCACCCCGGCCGAGGACCCCCGCCCGCTGCTCGCCGCCCTGGAACAGGCCCTGGCCTCCTACCGGCGGCTGGTCGGCGAGTACGCCGACGGCCTGATCGACCTGGAGGCCTTCCGCGAACGGACCCGCAACCTGCGGCTCGGCGCCGTCCTCGACGGCTCGTCCGCCTGGCTGCTCGACCTCGACCAGGGCCGCTGGTTCTACTGCGACGGCACCCGGCTGCAGACCTACGCCACCGTCGACCCGCCCGCCGAGGCGCCCGCCGCCCCGGCCTCCCACCCGAGGGGTGACGCCGCGTGACGACCGCCGCCCCGACCGACCTGACCGGCCACCAACTGGCCGGCTACCGCCTCGTCGAGATGGTCGGCCGCGGCGGCATGGCCGTCGTCTACCGCGCCGAGGACCTGCGGCTCGGCCGCACCGTCGCGGTCAAGCTGCTCGCCCCCGACCTGGTGCGCAACGACGTCTTCCGGGAGCGCTTCGCCCGCGAGTCGAAGATCGCCGCGGCCATCGACCATCCGCACATCGTCCCGGTCTACGACGCCGGCGAGGCCGACGGCCTGCTGTTCATCGCGATGCGCTACGTCCGCGGCCGCGACCTGCGCGCCCTGCTCGACCGCGAGGGCCCGCTCTCGCTGCGCCAGACCGTCCGGATCACCACCCAGGTCGCCTCCGCGCTGGACGCCGCGCACGCCAGCGACCTGGTCCACCGCGACGTCAAGCCCGGCAACATCCTGGTCGCCGAGGGCACCGACAGCGAACACCCCGAGCACGTCTACCTCACCGACTTCGGCCTGACCAAGAAGTCCCTGTCGCTCTCCGGCCTCACCACCGTCGGCCAGTTCGTCGGCACCCTCGACTACGTCGCCCCCGAGCAGATCAACGGCAAGCCGGTCGACGGCCGCTGCGACGTCTACAGCCTGGCCTGCGTGGTCTACGAGATGCTCTCCGGCTCGCCCCCGTACGAGCGCGACGACGACCTCGCCCAGCTCTGGGCCCACCTCAACGACCCGCCACCGCTGCTCTCCGAGCACCGCCCGCAGCTGCCCGCGGCCCTCGACCCCGTCCTGGTGAAGGCGCTCGCCAAGACCCCCGAGGAGCGGTACGAGAGCTGCCTCGCCTTCGTCGGCGCACTGCGCGGCGCCGAGCACGTCGCGGCGATCGCCGTCCCCTCGCCGACCGAGGTGGTGCCCCAGGTCGCCGAGCCGGCCGCCGCCGGACCGGTCGCGGCCGAACCGGTCGTCGCGGTGCCGGCCGCCGCCCCGCAGCCCTCCGCCCCGCCCGCCCCGGCCCCGCTGCCCGTCCGCGAACCGCCCGCCTGGGCCGACCCGGTCTACGGCGTCGAGGCCTGACCCGGCTCGGCCGGCGGAGCCGTTCCGGGCCGGCCGCGGCGGACCCGCCGCGCCACCAGACCGCCCAGCAGCCCCGCCAGCGCACCCCAGCCGGCCCCCAGCGGCACCATCGTCAGCAGGTTCGGCCGCAGGTGCGCGGTGCCCCGGGCACCCACGCCGAGCAGCGACAGCCCGTACGCCGCCTCGATCGTCGTCACCAGGCCGACCAGCAGCATCGCCACCGCCATCGCGATCGCCAGGCGCACCGCGTGCTGCCACGGCCTCACCCGCGGCGGCGCGTGCATCGCCATCCCCAGCCCGGTCAGCAGCAGCGCGACCGCCGCCAGAGCCAGCAGCAGCCAGGCCCGGCCGTCCTGCTGCGCCACCAGGCCGAGGTCCAGCCGCACGTCCCGGTTCGACCGCAGGACACCGGACAGCGGCTGCGGCACCGGCAGGCCGAGGTCGCCCTCGATGTGCCCCTGCCAGGACGCGCCCATGCCGATGCCGAGCGCCAGCCAGGCGACGTTCGGCAGGCCGAGCGCGACGACCGCCAGCGTCTGCCGGGCGTGCCCGCCCACCGCGGCCTCCACCAGCCCCGCCGGGACGGCCACCGCCACGTACGCCAGCAGCAGCCACACCGTCGCGTGCGCCGCCGGGCGGACCGCGGCCCCGGCCTTCAGCCAGCGCGGCGGCAGTGCGGTGCGGCGCGACGCCGCCAGGGCCAGCGCCAGCACGACGGCCAGCCACAGCAGCCCGTAGCCGAGAGCGGGGCCCGGGTCGACCGCGAAGCCGACCGTCGGCGAGGCCCCCAGCAGGTCCCCGAGCTCGTCCACGATCTGCTCGCCGGTGGAGACCGTGAAGCTGTGCCGGGCCGGCCAGGCCAGCAGCAGCACCGCCACCGCCCACAGCACCGCGACCCGGCCCGCGCGGCCGGCCAGCTCGCGGCCGGTCACCACCGCGTGCAGCCGCAGCGGCCGCAGGAACAGCCAGGCCAGCAGCAGCGCCCCGGTCACGGACACCGACAGCGGGAGCGCGGTGATGCCCCCCTGCGCGCCCGCGACGAACGCCGCCCCGCCCTCCACCCGGGCGGGCGCCCCGAAGGCCATCAGCACGGTCGCCGCCAGCACCGGCCCGAACCCGCCGGGGGGCAGCCCGTCCGCCCCGGCCAGCCACAGGCCCAGCGCCGCCACGGCGACCATCCCCGCCACGGCGGCAAGCACCGCCAGCAGCGCCTCCAGCCACCGGCGCGGCTCCGCGGTGATGCCGGCCGGGCGCGCGGCGGCGGTGCCCGGGGAGCGTCCGAGCGCAGGATCACTGGATGGCATACCGGCTCCCACTGGTCTGCGGACGGCCCCCCGCGGCACCTTCCACCTTCGGGGAGGGCGCCGGGAACGGCGAGCGGTCGGGCCACCCGGGGCACCCGGTCCGCCGGCCGCCGGGCGGCGAGGCACGGAAGCGCGTCGGAGAATGAGCAGCGGGGGAGCCCACGACGGGAGGAACCCGTGAGCCCGCAACCGCCCTCCGGACCGCCGTCCGGTGCGACACCCGAGGATCCCTCGGGCCCGCCGTCCGGCCCGCTCTCGGGCCCCGGGTCAGGCCCCGGGTCCGGCCCGCCGCCGTCCGGCGGCCATCCGTCGGGCCCCGGATCGCCGCAGTCGGGCGCCGAGACCTCCTATCCGTCCGGCCCGCCGTCCGGGCCGACCTCGCACCCCGCCGGGCCGGGCCCGGGCGTGCCGCCCGGGCCGCCGCCCGCCCGCCCCCCCCCCCCCCGGGGGGGGGGGGGGGGCGGCGGGGGGCCCCGCCCCCCCGGGGGGGGCCCGCGGCGCGCCCGCGCCCCCCCGCGCCCGGGGGGGGGGCGCGGCGGCCCGCCGCGCGCCCGCGGGGGGGGGCCCCCCGGCGGGGGGGGGGGGGCGGGGGGGCCCCCCCCCGGGCCCCCGGCAGCCCTGGTGGCGCACCCGAAAGGCGTACGTGCTCGTCGCCGGTGTCGCGGCGGTCGGGATCGCACTGGGCCTGGTGCTCACCAACGCCGGTGGCGGCGGCACCGCCGCGGCCCAGGAGGTCACCCTGCAGCCCGTCGGCTCCACCGGGCAGGACCCGTTCACCGACTCGGTCACCGCGCAGCCGCCCGCCTCCGCGCAGCCCACCGCCCCGGCCGCCACCGTCACGTCGGCCAGCGGCGCGGTGAGCGGCTCCACCGTCGGCCTGTACGGCGGGACGAAGAACGTCGCCAGCTGCGACGTGCCCAAGCTCGCCGGATTCCTGGCCGCCAACCCGGACAAGGGCCGCGCCTGGGCCGGCGTCGAGGGCATCGCCCCGAACACCATCGACCCCTATCTGCGCACCCTCACGCCCGTCCTGCTGCGCGCCGACACCCGGGTCACCAACCACGGCTACAGCAACGGCCAGGCCACCGCGTACCAGGCGGTGCTGCAGGCCGGCACGGCCGTGCTGGTGGACCCGCACGGCGTGCCGCGGGTCCGCTGCGCCTGCGGCAACCCGCTGCTGCCGCCGACCAACACCGGGGCGCCCGCCGACTTCACCGGCCAGTCCTGGGCCACGTTCAAGAGCCAGAACGTGGTCGTGGTGACCCCGGCGCCGGCGCCGATCACCGAGATGGTGCTCGTCGACGTCCACACGGGTGGCACCTTCGGCCGTCCGGGCGGCGGCACCGGTGAGAACGACACGACCGCACCGCCGTCGGCCTCCACCTCGCCGTCCGGCCCGTCCTCCGGCCCGTCGTCCGGTCCGTCCTCGGGTCCCTCGTCCGGCCCCTCGTCCGGCCCGTCGTCCGGTCCGTCCTCGGGTCCCTCATCCGGTCCCTCGTCCGGCCCGTCATCCGGTCCGTCCTCGGGTCCGTCCTCCGCCCCGCCCTCCTCACCGGCCTCGGTGCAGAGCCTGTCCTCGCCCGGCGGCGGCTCCTCGCACGCCTCCGCGGCGGAGCTCTCGCCGGCCAGCGGCAACGGACCTCAGTCGCCGCCGTCCTGACCGGAGGCCCGCCCTCCGTATGCAATCGGACCGCAACCCGCCGGGGCTTTACCGCCCCCGCGGGGGGGGGGCCCAGTTGTCGGGCTGTCGAAGCGCCCCCCCCGGCCCCGCCCCCCCGCCCACCCCCCGGGTCCCCCGACCCCTACCC
>NZ_JBHWBW010000031.1:3291-14893 GCF_042735675.1 Kitasatospora sp. NPDC059571 | reverse complement strand
TCTCGCGCGCGCCCCCCCGCCCCCCCGCCGCCGACGACCGACGGGAGGGACACCTCTCTATCACCCACCCGTCTTCGACTGGACCACGTCAACTGCGGTCACTGCAGCACGCCGCGGCACCGCACCCCGGCCGACCCGCGGTGACCCGGGACCGCTACCCCGACCTGCTGCGCGCGGCCGCGATCGCCCTGGTCGTGACCGGCCACTGGCTGATCACCGCACTCACCCACCAGGGCGGCGCGCTCGCGGCGCCCGAGCTGCTCGCCACCGTGCCCTGGACGCAGTGGCTCACCCTGGCGTTCCAGATCATGCCGGTCTTCTTCCTGGCCGGCGGACGGGCCGCGGGCGGGTCGCTGGCCCGCCACCGCGCCGCCGGCGGCCGGTCCGCCGGCTGGATCAGGCAGCGCGCCGTCCGGCTGCTGCTGCCCACCGCCGCCTATGCCGCGCTCGCCCTCGGCGGCCTGACGGCGGCCCGGGCCGCCGGCGCGGACCCGGCCCTGCTCGGCACCGTCGGCTGGGCGCTGGCCATGCAGTTCTGGTTCCTGCCGGTGTACCTGCTGATCACCGCCCTCACCCCGATGCTGGCCGCCGCCCACCGCCGCTGGGGCCTCGCGGTGCCGGCCGTCCTCACCGCGGCCGCCGCCGCGGTCGGCCTCACCCCGCTGCACGACCTCGCCTACCTGCTGGTCTGGGCGGTCCCGTACCAGCTGGGCCTGTGCTGGCAGGACGGCCTGCTCGACGGCCGCCGCCGGCTGCTCGCCGGGATCGCCGGCGCGGGCGCCGCGGCGTTCGCCCTGCTCGTCGGGTACGGGCCCTACCCGATCAGCCTGATCCTGGTGACCGGGGAGGCGGTCAGCAACACCGACCCGCCGTCGGCGGCCCTGCTGGCCTGGGCGGTCGCCCAGTGCGCGCTGTGCGTGCTCGCCGGGCCGGCCGCCCGGGGGGGCCGGGCCGGCGGGGGGGGCGCCCCCCGGCCCCCCCCCCCCCCCCCGCCCGGCCCGGGGAGCATGACCCTCTACCTGTGGCACATGGTGCCGGTGCTGGCCGCCGCCGCACTCCTCTACCTGCCCCGCCTCGCACCCGAGCCCTCGGTCGGGTCAGCCGCCTGGTGGGCGCTGCGCCCGGTCTGGCTGGCGGTCCTCGCCCTGCTGCTGGCCGGCCTGCTGGTACTGCTCCGCCCGCTGGAGCGCGGCCTCGGCCGACTGGCCGGCCGGCTGCGCCCGGCGGCGGGGTCCGCCGGACCGGCGGGCCCGGCGCGCCTGCTGCTCGGCCTCGCCCTCGCCGTGCCGGCACTCGCCGTCTGGGCCCGTACGGGCTTCGCGCACTCGGGAGCGCCGTCCGGGCCGACCGTGCTCGCCTTCGCGGCCGGGACGGTGCTGGTGCTGGCGCCGCCGCGGCCGGAAGCCGTCGTCACCGTGCCGCCGGCTGCCGCCGGAACCCGCCCGGCCGACCGGGTGTGACCCGGGCCACCCGCGCAGGGGTAGGAGCGGCGCGGAACACTCGCGCGCAGTCCCGGCCCGCTCACCGGGTGCCGATGATGTGGGCGGCGTCACGCGGGCGGGGCCGTGGCGGCGGTCACATCCGGGTGGGGGGCGGGCCGGTCGGCCGCTCAACCACGGGCCCCGGATGCCGTCCGTACCGCCGGTAAACGGGGTCTGACCTGCGGGGATGTCCGGATTCCTTGAAAGCCCCGGGCGGGTTGCCTACCTTCGAAACCAGTGCGGCGAGGCCCCACGGCCCCTCACCGGGCCGGACCCCCGGCCCCCGCACTCCCCGAACGCAAGGCGCCGCCGCACGGTGGTGCCCGCCCGGAACCGTCCGGGACCCTTCCCGAGAGGACCTGCATGATCTTCCGCCGCGAGACCACCACCGCCACCACCGCCACCGCGACCACCGCCGCGCCCACGCGCCGCCGGGTGCGGATGGCCGTCATGGGCGGCGCCCTCGCCGTCCTGCCGGTGGCCGGCCTCGCCGCGGCGAACACCGCCTCCGCCGCCCCCGCCACCACCTGGGACAAGGTCGCCCAGTGCGAGGCCACCGGCAACTGGGCCGCGAACACCGGCAACGGCTTCTACGGCGGCCTGCAGTTCACCTCCGGCACCTGGGGCGCCTTCGGCGGCCACGCCTACGCCGCCAACGCCCACCAGGCCACCAAGGCCCAGCAGATCGCCATCGCCGAGAAGGTCCTCGCCGCCCAGGGCCCCGGCGCCTGGCCCGTCTGCTCCGTCAAGGCCGGCCTCACCCGCTGACCCGCACGACCCCACAGCACCCGCGACGGCCCGCACCCCACCCCGGGGGCGCGGGCCGTCGCCGTGCCGCAGGACCGTCAGCCGTGGGCGCCGAGGATCGCCAGCAGCACCAGCCCGATCAACGCCAGGGTCCAGGCCCACCAGGTGTCCCGCAGCTCCATGCACAGCCTCCCCATCGAGTCGTTGGGCAGATCAGAGCACCACCCGGACCGCCCGTCAACACCCCACGCGGGCTGCGCTCGACGGGAACGCGTCAGACCCTGCGGGCCGGTGCGGGAGGACGGGAACAACCGCACGGCGCGCGGAGGGCGGAGGGTGGAGGGCGGCCTGACGGTCGGTCACCCACGGCCGGGGGGCGGGGGGTCGAACGGGCGAGAGCGGAGGCCTCGCAGAATCCAGGACAGCCGGGCATTCCACCGGGTCCGCGCAAGCGGTTCCGACAATTCCCCCGGATTCCGCAGGAGCCCGCAGAACGCATTCCAGGAAGGCATACGCAAAAGCGACCGACAGCCCTCGTCGGGCGGCCGGCCGCCCCCCTCGCGGACCGCGGGCCCATCAGGCGGTGGCGAGCGAGACCTCGGTGGACTTCACCAGGGCGACGACCTTGGAACCGGCGGCCAGCCCGAGGTCGGCGACGGCGTCCTTGGTGATGGCCGCAGTGAGTTCGCCGCCGTCGACGGAGACCTTGACGGTCGCCATCGCCGCGCCCGCGGCGACCTCGGTGACCGTGCCCGGGATCTGGTTACGGATGCTCAGACCGGATACCGGCCCGGTGGCGAGGGCGACTTCGGTGGACTTGACCATGACGCGGACGGCCGCGCCCTCGGCGAGCCCCAGCTCCTTGACCGCGTCGACGGTGATCGCCGCGGTGATCTCCTGACCGCCCGACAGGCGGGTCCGGACGGTCGCCATGGCCTCGCCGGTGGTGACCGAGGTGACGGTGCCGGGAATCTGATTGCGAATGCTCAGGCTCATGGACCAACCTCACGGAACACGGGGCAGGAATTCACCCTGCCGGGATTCGCACAGTACCCGGATTCGCACGGACCCGTACGCACCCGCCCGCATCCGCCACGGCGTTTCTGCACCGGCCCCGCAGCCGAGACATCGCCGACCTTTCGGCCCGGATTTTCCGGCCGGCGTCCCGGTGATTCCCGCGGACGGGAGACGGGCTCATTCCGAACCGCATCTGCGAGGTCCGGCGCTCGTCAGACCTGGCGAACTCCAGGCGTTCTGTGTAGTTCCCCTGACATCTGCGTCCTAGGGTGGCAACCGGGCCGCACCCCGCCGGCCCGGGGCGGTCCCGCGACCTGCCGCGACGCACCTCCCGGGAGACGCCGTGACCCCTGGCCCCGCCCACCGCTCGCGGCCGCTGCGTCTGCTGACCGGTGGCGCCGCCGTCCTGCTGGCCGCCACGGCCTGCTCGTCCGCTTCGGGCAGCTCCGGCGGGTCCTCCGGCTCCGCCGCGAACGTCACCGGAACCGTGACGGTGTTCGCGGCGGCGTCGCTGAAGGAGTCGTTCACCGCGCGCAGGCGTTCGTGGCGCTGGTCGAGTCCCCCGACGGGCAGCGGGTGCTCGCCGCCGCGGGATTCATGCCGGCCTCCTGACCCGGCCGGTGCCGCCCCTGCGGGCGGCTCCGCGCTCCGGTCGGCCGGACGGCAGGTTGCGGGTGAACAGGCAGCTGGCCAGCGTGAGTCCGCCGGCCGCGAAGACCGCCGCCTTGAGGCCGTCGATCTGTGCGTCCTGGTAGTGCGCGACGATCGCGTCCGCCTCCTGCGGCGGTACCGGGGAGTCCGCCAGTGCCTTGGCGAGGTCGTCCGCCGGAACGAACGAGATGCCCGCCTCGATCCGGATCCCGGCCTGCTGCTGGACGGCCTCGGAGATCTGCGGGTCGGCGGCGATGTTCGAGCTGAACGCGCTGGCGAGCGCGCCGATGAGGATCGCGCCGATCAGCGCGGTGCCCAGTGAGGAGCCGAGGTTCTGCGCCGTGAACTGCAGGCCGCCGGCCTCGCTGCGGTCCGCCTCGCCGACGCTCGACTGGACGATGTTGCCCAGCTGGGAGGCCAGCAGGCCGAGACCGAGGCCGAGGGCGGCCATGGCGAAGGCGAACGACACCCCGTTCAGGTGCGGCTTGATCGTGACCAGCAGCCACACCGTCGCCGCCAGCAGGACCAGCAGCCCGGCCCGGACCACCGTACGGGGCGAGGCGATCCGCAGCAGCAGGCCGCCGCTCAGCGACGCGACCAGCATCATCACCGAGACCGGCACCAGCCGCAGGCCGGTCTGGAACGCGTCCAGACCCTGCACCACCTGGAGGTAGAGCGGGATCACGAAGAACAGCCCGAGCAGGATGGCGTTCTGGTTGAACAGCGTGATCAGCCCGGAGCGCAGCGCGGGGATGCCGAAGAGACCGAGCCGCACCAATGGGGTCCGCCCGTGCGCCTCCTGCCTCCGCTCGTGTGCGCAGAAGGCGTACAGCAGGGCGCCGCCGAGCGCGATCGCGAACAGGGTCGGGGCGAACCCCAGCACGGTGAACGGCGGGTTGCGCGGTTTGACCCACCCCCAGGTGCCGCTCTGCAGCACGGCGAGCACGACCGCGGCGAGCCCGGCCGCGGAGAGCACCGCGCCCATCACGTCCAGCCGGGTGCCGCCGTCCGGCTCGGCCTGCGGCGGGATCCACCGCATCAGCAGCAGGATCGCGACGACCAGCACGACCTCCCCGGCGAACACCAGCCGCCAGGTGAGGTAGGTCGTCACGTACCCGCCGAGCAGCGGGCCCACCGCGATCCCGGCGCCGGCGAGGCCGCCGATCACGCCGTAGGCGACGACCCGGTCCCGACCCTGGTAGACGCCGCCGACCAGGGCGGCCAGTGCGGGCAGCACGAGCGCCGCCCCGAGGCCCTCGATCACCGACCAGCCCAACGCCAGCACCCACAGGGTGGGCGCGACGGCGGTCAGGCCGGAGCCGACGCCGTAGACGGCCAGCCCGACCACGAAGGTCCGGCGCCGGCCGTACATGTCGCCGATCTTGCCGCCGGTGAGCATGAACGCCGCCATCACCAGGGTGTAGAGGGTGATGACGGCCTGGATCGCGGTGACCTCGGTGTCGAAGTCCTCGACGAGCTGACTGATGGACACGTTCATGACCGACGCGTCCAGCACCATCAGGAACTGCGCCGCGCCGAGCACGGCGAGCGGTTTCCAGCGGTTCACCGAACCTCCTGCACCGGCAGTGCCGGCGCGCTGCCCGCCCGGGCGCGCGAACACCGCCCGGGCCGAGCCGGCCGGGCGGTGCCCGCGGACGCTACCCGGCGAGGATGCGCGCCTTCTGCGCCTCGAACTCGGCGTCGGTGAGGACGCCCTGGTCCTTGAGCGCGCCGAGCTGCTGGAGCTGGGCGAGCTTGCTGTCCATGTCGCCGCCCGCCGGGGCGGCGGGTGCGGCCGGGGCCGCCGGCGGCGGCGCCGCGGCCTGGGCCGCCGCCTGCTGCTGGTAGTCCTGCTCGGCCCAGCGGCCGGCCTGGCGCCGGGACACCCGGTTGGACACGGCCGTTGCCGTTCCGGCGACCACGGCGGTACGTGCGACTCCTCGGAGAAGACCTGGCATGCTCCTGCTCCCTGCGGTGCGGATGTCCGCCCGACGGACCGGCGGACCGGTCAGACGGCATCGGTTTCGGTGGCGTCCAGCGCCTGGAGGATCTCGTTGACGGGGATGCGCCCGCTGGCCACCAGCCGGGCGCCGCCGCGGCGCCGCGCCGGGGCGGACCGGGCCGCCCCTCGGTTTGTGTTTACTATTTCTGCCGCGGGGTTTGCCGGGTGGTGGTTTGCGGCGGCCTCGCCGATGTCCTCGTCGTCGAGCAGGCCCGATCCGGCACCCTCGAAGATCGCGAGGTCGAGTTCGCCGTCGCCGGTCATGTCCGCCAGCTCGACCGCCGTGACGGACCCGTCCAGGTCCTTGCGGACGAAGGTCAGGTCGAGGATCCGGATGATGCCCCGGTCGACGAGGTCCACCAGCAGCGGCAGCCCCTCACCCGTCATGTGGTTGCCGGGGAACTCGATGACCACGTAGTCGATCGGTCCCATCTCGGCCTCGGACCGGTCGGTCTGGTCGGTCTGGTCGCTCACGTCGGCTCCTCCGGTTGTCTCGGCCGATGGCACACCCTCCCCCGACGATTGTGCTGCCGCCCCTCCGTCGCCGCAGGGCCGGCGCCGCCGACGGTGGCCGGGCCCGGCCCGTCGGGGCTCGGCAGGACCCCTGGTCCCCTCACCGTAGGCGGGCCGCCCGGGCGCGGGGATCACCTGCGCGGGGTGAGCCCGGACCCGGTCGCGGCGGGGCACGGTGGAGCTTCACAGGCACCCGGGCCCCGCCGACGGGGAAGGGACGGCGGCGGCCCGGGCCGGGAAACCGGAGGTGCAGGTGGGCGGGACACCAGGGACGAGCGGCGCCGCGGAGACCGCGCGGCGCTCCGCCAACCGCCGTGCGGACGTTCTGGTGCTGGTGCGGACGCTGTGCACGTCGACCGGTCTGGTCGTCGCGTACTACCTGATGCCGCTGGACCACCCGTTCAGCGGGGACACCGGGGCGGCACTGGCGCTCGGCCTGCTCGGCATCGTCCTGCTGCTGGTCTGGCAGACGCGGGCCATCATGCAGTCCGACCGGCCGCGGCTGCGCGCGATCGAATCACTGCTCACCACGATCCCGCTCTTCCTGCTGCTGTTCTCGACCATCTTCTACAGCCTGGAGCGGACCAACCCGCAGAGCTTCAGCGAGCCCATGACGCGCACCGACGCCCTCTACTTCACGGTGACCGTCTTCAGCACGGTCGGATTCGGCGACATCACCGCGCGCAGTGAGACGGCCCGCATCGTGACCACCTGCCAGATGATCGGCGACCTGCTGCTCCTCGGCGTGGCCGCGCGGGTCCTGGTGACCGCTGTCCAGGAGGGCCTGCGCCGGCAGGCGGCCGCGGAGGAGGAGCGGCAGGAGGGGGAGTCCGGCGGGCCGGACCCGCCCGGCCCGTAGCCGTCGCGCGACGGCGCGGTGCGGGCCACGTTTGCCTCCCGGCCGGTCAGTGGCGAGGATCAAGGTGATGAGAGGTACGCACCCCGCGTGCGCCCCACCAGGTCCCGGCGGTGATCGCCATGTCCGCAGCCCCGTCCGATCGGTCCGGTCGCCCGTCCCCGCCTGCCACGCCCCCGGGCGCGGCGGGCGGCGGCGACCCCCTGCTCACCGCGCGGGCGGCCGTGCCGCCCGTACCGGACACCTTCGTCGACCGGCCGCGCCTGGCCGACCTGCTCACCCGGGGGACCCGGCACCCGCTCGTGCTCGTGAACGGCCCCGCGGGCGCCGGCAAGACCCTGCTGGTCGCGCGGTGGATCACCGGATCGAACCTCCGCGGGCCGACCGCGTGGCTGACCGCCGAGCACGAGGACAACGCGCCGGGCGTGTTCTGGGCCTACCTGCTGGAGGCGCTCCGCCGCGGTGGCGTCGCGCTGCCCGACGACATCGCCGGACCCGTCCGGCCCGACCGGGTGGACCGCGCGATGCTCACCCGGTTGGCCGCACACCTCGGGACGCTCGACGAGCCGGTCGTCGTGGTGCTGGACGAGTTCGAGCGGATCACGGAACCCGCCGTGGCCGAGGAGTTGGACTGCCTGCTGCGGCACGCCGCCGACGGGTTGCGGCTGGTGCTGATCAGCCGCAACGAGCCGTTGCTGCCGCTGCACCGCTACCGGGCGGCCGGCGCCGTCGCCGAGATCCGGGCGTCGGAGATGGCGTTCACCGCCGACGAGACCGACCTGCTGCTGCGCCGGCACGGGCTGTCCGTGTCGGACGAGGGGGTGCGGGCGCTCACCGACCGGACGGAGGGCTGGGCCGCCGGGCTGCGGCTGTGCGCCCTGGCCGCCGGGCACACCGACGATCCGGAGACGTACCTCAAGGAGTTCGAGGCGGGCGACAACACGGTGGCCGACTTCCTGCTCGCGGAGGTCCTCGACTCGCAGCCGCCGCAGACCCAGGACCTGCTGCTGCGCGTCAGCATCCTCGACCGGGTCCACCCCGACCTCGGCGACGCGCTGACCGGGCGCCGGGACGCCGCCGCGATCCTGGACGGGCTCCGCCGGGCCAACGCATTCGTCACGCCGCTCGGCCACTCCTGGTACCGGCTGCACCCGCTCTTCGCCGAGATCCTCAGCCTCCACCTCAGGGCCCGGCTGCCGGGCGCGGCCGAGGAACTGCACCGTGCCGCGGCCTGCTGGCTGCACGGGCACGGCCGGGTCGCGGACGCCTTGCCGCACGCCGCGGCCGCGCACGAGTGGGGCCTCGCCTCGTCGTGGTTCGTGGACGACCTGGGCATCGGCCGGCTCTTCCACGGTCTGGAGTCCGACCGCTGGGCGGACCTCTTCGCGGACCTGCCGCCCGACGCCCGCGGCGCCGCAGCGGATCTCGTCCGGGCCGCCCGGCGGGTGCGCGACGGGGATCCGGACGGCGCGCTGCGCTTCCTCGACCGTGCGGAGGCCGCGGCCGGCGACGGCAGCCAGGGCGCGGCCCGCAGGCTGAGCGCCGCCGTCCTGCGGGTGCTGGCGGCCGCGGCAGCGAACCGGGTCGACCTGGCGGAGCAGGCCGAACGGACGGCCGAACAGCTGGAGGGGCTCTGCCCGCCGGACCTGCTGCGGCAGCGGCCGGAACTGGCCGCGCTGCGGCTGGCCGCCCTGGGCGCGGCCCTGCTGTGGGCGGGCCGCAGCGAGGACGCGCGGGCGGCGCTGGCCGCCGCGCTCCGGGCGGCCGAAGGACGGGCCCTGGCACCCGTCCGCCACGAGGTACTGGGACGGCTCGCCCTGATCGAGCTGTCGCGGGGCGCACCGGGCCGCGCCGAGGTGCACGCCCGCCAGGCCGCCGCCGAGGCAGAGCGCAGCGGCCTGCCGCCGGCCGCGCAGAGCGGGCTGGGACCGCTGGTGCTCGCCGAGACGGCCGTGGAGCGCGGCGACGTCGCGGCCGCGCGGGCCGGGCTCGCCCGGGCCGAGGCCGCGGCCCGCCCCGACCCGGTGTTCGCGGTCGGGCCGGCCGTCGTGCGCAGCCGGCTGGCGCTGGGCCGCGGCGGCGACCCGCGGGCGGCCCTGAGGATCCTCGCCCGGGCACGTGCCGCCTCCGGCCCGGACGGGCCGTCGCCGTGGGCCGAGGACCGGCTCGCGCTGGCGGAGTCCGTCGCCCACCTGGCCGCACGGGATCCGGGGGCGGCGCTGGCCGCGCTGGCCGCCGGCGACGGCCCGGCCCGGTCGATCGCCGTGGCGCAGGCCGAACTCGCTGGCGGCGACGCCCGGTCCGCGCTCGACACGCTGGCCGGCCTGCCGCACCTGCTGCCGCAGTCGCCGCTGTTCGCGGTCGGTGCGCTGCTGGTGCGCGCCGAGGCCGCGCAGGCCGTCGGCGACCCGGTAGCGGCGCGGCGCGCGGTCGCCGCCGCGCTCGCCGCCGCCCGGTCCGACCGGCTGCGCCGGCCGTTCGTCGAGGCGGGTCCGTGGCTGCGGCGGCTGCTGCGCGAACGGCCGGAGCTCTCGGCCGGCCACGCCTGGTTGACCGGCGGGCCGCCCGCGGGCGGGTCGTCGGCGGCGGCCCCGTCGGCCGCGGAGCCGGCCGGGCCGCTGGTGGTGGAGGCGCTGAGCGTGCGCGAGCACGACGTGCTGGAGCGGGTCGCGGAGCTGATGTCCACCGAGGAGGTCGCCGCCGACCTCCACGTCTCCGTGAACACCGTCAAGACGCACCTGAAGAACATCAACCGCAAGCTCGGTGCGACCCGTCGCGGCGAGGCCGTCCGCCGGGCCAGGGAACTGCACCTGCTGTGAGGCCGTCCGGAGGCGCCGTTCGGCGGCTCACCTCGGTGGGGTGAGCCGCCGGCGGCCCGGCCGGCGCACCATCCTGGGTGAGAGGCAGGCCCCCTCACCGCCGAGGTGCGTGTCATGCGTTACGAGATCCGGGTCGCCGGGGTGATGTCGGAGGCGACGCGACGCGAGGGATTCCCCGAACTCGAAGGGTTCGTGGTGAGTTCGCAGACCGTGCTGTTCGGGGACGTCGTCGACGACGCGCACCTGTACGGCCTGCTCGCGCGCTTCCAGTCGCTCGGACTGCGGGTCACCGAGTTCCGCCAGCTGCCCGACTGAACGGGCCCGCCGGGTCACCCGCCGCAGGTGAACCGGGGTGCGGCCGGGCGGTGCGACACTCCAGGCAGTCGGTACTCCAGGCCGGTCGGCCGGGCCCGCCGGGCCCCGCGGCCGCGCCGCCGTCACCCGAGGGAGTCAGCCCATGACCACCCCGACCACTCCGACCTCCCCGCTCACCACCGAACCGGAGGACCTGCTGGCCGCGATCGGCCGGTCCTGGCGGTGGCCGCTGGGGTTCGGCATCGTCACCGTGCTGGCCGGCATCATCATGCTCAGCTGGCCCGAGGAGACCGTGCGCGTGGTGGCGATCATCATCGGCCTGCAGTTGCTGGTGGCCGGGGTCGTCCGGTTCGTGACCGCCTTCACCCACGAGCGGTCGAGCGGCAGCCGCGCCCTGTACGTGCTGCTGTCCCTGCTGTCCGTCCTCGCCGGTGTGCTGGTGCTGCGCCACCAGCTGCAGACGATCGGCCTGCTGACGCTGATCGTCGGCGCCTACTGGCTGCTGGCCGGCATCGTCACGCTGTTCGTGGCGATCGGCGATCGTGGCCTGCCGGGCCGCGGATTCGCGATCTTCTTCGGGCTGCTCGGCGTCGTCGCCGGCGTCCTGGTGCTCGCCTACCCCGTCCAGTCCGCCATCGCGCTGGCCAGGCTGCTCGGCCTGTGGCTGATCCTGCTCGGGCTGTTCGAGGTCGGGATGGCGTTCGTGCTGCGATCCGCCGGCCGGCGCAGGATCCCGGCGGCACGCTGAGCCCGTCCGACCGCGGAGGGCAGCCCCATGGCCATCACGGTGACGGACCGCCCGCAGCTCTCCCGCTTCGAGCTCTACGACGGCGAGGACCTGGCCGGATTCAGCGAGTACCACCGCCACGCGGACGAGATCGCCTTCCTGCACACCGAGGTCGCCCCGGCCTTCGCCGGGCGCGGGCTCGGCACCCGGCTCGGCCTGGCGGCCCTGGACGCGGCGCGCGACCAGGGCCTCGCGGTGCTGCCGTACTGCCCGTTCATCCGCCATCTGATCCGCGAGCACCCCGGGTACCTGGACCTCGTCCCGGTGGCGCAGCGCGTCAAGTTCGACCTGTAGAAGCGCGGGGGGGGGCCGCCGCCCGCCCCCCCCCCCCGCGGCGGCCGCCGCCCCCGCGCCCCCCCCCCCCCCCGCGGGGGGCCCCACGCGCCCCCCCCCCGAACGACCGCCCCCCCTCCC
>NZ_JBHWBW010000031.1:0-3281 GCF_042735675.1 Kitasatospora sp. NPDC059571 | reverse complement strand
GCGCTTCAAGTGCGACCTGGAGCAGCGCGGACGGGCCGGGCGCGCGGCCCGGCCCGTCCGTGCGCGGCGCTCAGAGGCGGCCGCCCGACGCGGTGTCGGAGGACAGCCGCTGCGCCAGGTAGATCGGCACGACCGAGAGCAGCACGAGGACGGTCGCGACGACGTCCACCACCGGGGCCTGGTTGGGCCGGGCCATGTTGGCGAAGATCCAGATCGGCAGGGTCTGCACGTCGGCGCCCGCGGTGAAGGTGGTCACCACGATCTCGTCGAAGGAGAGCGCGAACGCCAGCAGGGCGCCGGCCGCGAGGGCGGAGCGCACCATCGGGAAGGTGACGTCGCGGAAGGTGCGGAAGGTGTCCGCGCCCAGGTCCATCGCCGCCTCCTCCAGCGAGCCGGAGATCCGCTGGAGGCGCGCCGCGACGTTGTTGAAGACGACGACCACGCAGAACGTCGCATGGCCGACGATCACCGTGAACATCCCCAGCTGCACGCCGAACGGCGCGAGCACCGTCCGGAAGGCGGTGTTGAGGGCCACGCCGGTGACGATGCCGGGCAGCGCGATCGGCAGCACGAGGGCGAAGGAGACCGCCTCGCGTCCGAAGAAGCGGTGCCGCTGGGCGGCGAACGCCGCCAGGGTGCCCAGCACCAGGGCGATCACGGTCGCCGCCAGGCCCGCCCGCACCGACGTCCACAGGGCGTCACGCGCGCCGGTGCTCCCCCAGGCCTCGCCCCACCAGCGCAGGGTGAGGCCCGAGGGCGGCCAGCCGAGGCCCTTGTCCGCATTGAAGGACTGCACCAGGACCAGCAGCAGCGGCAGGTAGATCACCGCGAATCCGAGGCCGGCCGCGGCGCGCAGCGCGATCCGGGCGCGCTTGGAGAGGTTCATGGCTGCGAAGACTCCTTCCTAGAGGCCGCGCAGGGCGCCGCTGCGCCGGACCGCGAGCAGGTACAGCACGATGACCACGACCGGGACGGTCCCGAGGGCCGCGGCCAGCGGCAGGTTGAGGGTGATGTTGGAGTAGACGAGGTTGCCGATCAGCTGCGTCTTCCCGCCGACGATCTGCACCGCGATGTAGTCACCGAGGCTCAGCGAGAAGGTGAACACCGAGCCGGCCGCCACCGAGGGCAGCACCATCGGCAGCACCACGCTGCAGAACGTCCGCCAGGCTCCCGCGCCGAGGTCGGCGGAGGCGTCCAGCAGGCTGTCCGGGAGCCGCTCCAGGCCGGCGTAGACCGGCAGGATCATGTACGGCAGCCAGAGGTAGGAGAGCACCGCGACGGTGGCGGGCAGGCCGTAGCCGGGGCTGCCGAGGCCGAGCGGGTGCAGCAGCCAGTCCAGTGGCCCGCCGTCGGCGAGGATGGCCCGCCAGGCGTACACCTTGACCAGGTAGCTGGCCCAGAGCGGGGTGAGCACCGCGACGACCAGGAGGTTGCGGCGCGCGGGGCGGGCCACCTTGGCCATGTAGAAGGCGATCGGGAAGGCCAGCACCGCGTCGACGGCGGTGACCAGCAGGGCCACGCCGATGCTGCGCAGGGCGACGTCGCGGTAGACCCCGGTGGTGAGGACCGCGGCGAAATTGTCGGTGTTCCAGACCTTCACCACGTCCGAGGTGAACGGGTCGGTCGTCCAGAACGCGGAGACGAACAGCGCGGCCAGCGAGCCGAGGTAGGCGACGAGCAGCCAGAGGGCGGGGGCGGTGAGCAGCGCGGCCAGGCGCAGCCGCTCGTGCCGGTGGAGCAGGGCGGCGAGCCGCCGGGAGGGGGAGCTCCCGGCGGCGGCCGTCGGCCGGTCGGTGGGCCTGGGGGTGTCGGTCGTGACGGTCATGGTCAGCCCTTGATGCCCGTCCAGGCCTCGACCCACTTGGCGTACGGCACGCACTGGACGTCGCGGCGGCCGTCGAGGCACTGCGGGATCGGGGTGGTCCACACCCAGATGCGGTCCATGTAGGCGGCGTCACCGGCGTGGTAGACGGTGCAGTGGTTCTTGTCGGCGGTCTCCGCGCAGGCCTTGCTGTTGGCGGGCGCCTCACCGAAGTACTCGGCGACCTGGGCGTTCACCTTCGGCGAGATGATCCAGTCCATCCACTTGTAGGCGCAGTTGGGGTGCTTGGCCTTGGCGGAGAGCATCCAGGTGTCGGACCACCCGGTGGCGCCCTCCTTGGGCAGCACCGCGGCGACCGGCGCCTTCTCGCTCTCGGCGAGGTTGGCGATCACCTGCCAGGTGGTGCCGAGGACGGTGTCGCCGGACTTGAAGGAGGAGATCTCCTTCAGGTAGTCGCTCCAGTACTCGCCGACGTTGGCGTTCTGCTGCTTGAGCAGCGCCACCGCGGCGTCGAACTGCTTCTGGTCCAGCGCGTACGGGTTGGTGATGCCGAGCCCGGGCTGGGTCTTCATCAGGTACAGCGCGGCGTCGGCGAGGTAGATCGGCGAGTCGTAGGCGGTGAGGTGGCCCTTGTACGGGGAGTCGGCGGCGAAGACCGGGGCCCAGGAGTCCGGCGCGGGGCTGACCTTGTCGGTGCGGTACATCAGCAGGTTGGCGCCGTAGCCGTGCGGGATGCCGTAGGCGACCCCGTTGACCGAGTTCCACTTCTTCATCTTCAGGCCGTCGAAGACGTCCTTGTAGTTGGGCACCAGGTCGGTGTTGACCGGTGCCGCGTCGCCGGAGGCGACCAGGCGCAGCGAGGCGTCGCCGGAGGCGGAGACCGCGTCGTACTCGCCGGTCTTCATCAGGTTGACCATCTCGTCGGAGGTGCCGGCGATCTTGGCGTTGACCTTGCAGCCGGTCTGCTGCTCGAACGGGGTCACCCAGTCGACCTTGGGGTCGTTGGAGCCGTTCTCGACGTAGCCGGCCCAGGCGATCAGGTTGACCTGGCCCTCGCCGGCGCCGACCGAGGTGGCGGCGGAGAGCTTGGGCGGGGTGAAGGCGCCGTCGGCGGCGGTGCGGCCGGCGGTCGGGGTGGCGCTGCAGGCCGCGGCGAGCAGGGCGAGGGCGGCGAGCAGGGATGCTGCGGGCAGGCGGCGTGTGCGCACGGGGGTCCGATTCTGTGGGGGGGGAGGGCGGGGTCAGGCGGTCTGCGGGATCCGGACGTTGTGGCTGCGGTCCCAGGCCAGCCGCACGCGGCTGCCGCGCAGCGCGGCGGCCTCGGCCGGGGAGGCGTCGAGGTTCTGGCGCTGCGCGGTGAGGCGGCCGCCGGCCTCCAGGTCGACCAGGTAGCGGGTGGTGGGGCCGCGGGAGACGACCGCGGCGCCCCTGCCGCGCCGGGGGTGCGCGGCGGCGCCCG
>NZ_JBHWBW010000030.1:0-31957 GCF_042735675.1 Kitasatospora sp. NPDC059571 | reverse complement strand
CCGCGCGCGCGGGGGGGGGGCGGCCGCGGGGCCGGCGGGGCCGCGGGGGGGGGGGGGGGCCGCGCGGCTCGGGGGGGGCGCCGGGCCGTCGGTCGTGGGGTACTCCGGTGGCCATGGGGACCTCCTGTCACCTCGTCAGGTAGAAAGCCCGGGCCGCCCGGTCGGGTGGGGGTGGGTGCCGGGGCTTCCACGTATCAGGACAACGCGGGCGGGGGCGGTCAGGCCACGGGCGCGGGTGCGGCAAGCCGTGGCATTTCATGGCGGAACCCGGCAACCGTGCCCGGTATGCCCGGAATTGATGCCATCGGTTCCGCTCACCCGCCGCACCCGACCGGTGACTCCCGGTACTGTCGTGCCAGCACCGCACAGGCACCCCGACGGCCCGTCGCGGCGCGCCCTTCCCGGCAGCACCACCTGCACGACCCCCGGAGCGCAGCCATGGCAGCCACTGGACCGGGCGGGCCCAGGCCCGCCCCGGACTCCCCCAACGCCGTCATGCGCGAGCTGCGCGGCGACCTCTCCGCCGGGGAGTTCGCCGTCACCGTCCGCCGGGCGGCCCGGGAGATCGGCGAGCACGTGTCCTGCGACGCGCGCTACGTCGGCCGGATCGAGTCAGGTGCGATCCGCTGCCCCAACTACGCCTACGAGCGGGTGTTCCGGCACATGTGGCCGGACCGGTCGCTGGTCGACCTCGGCTTCACGCCGCGGACGGCGGTCCGCCGCCGCGCGGGGGAGGCCGGGCCTCCTCCCGCGCCGGTGCCCGCCGTTCCGCACCATCGTGACGAGGAGAACGACGACGTGCGTCGCCGTACGTTCCTGACCGGCGGCTCGACCGCCCTGGCGGCAGCGCTCGGCCTGGACGGGCCGGCCGCGGCCGCGGACCGGCCCGGCGACCCGCAGCCGCTGCCCGCCGCACCTGCCCCGGCGGCCGTCCCGGCGCCCCGCAAGGTGGGGGCGGCGGAGGTGAGCGGGGTCGAGCAGGCCGTCCGCGACATCCGGCTGCTGGACGACGCGCACGGCGCGGACGCCCTGTTCGAACTGGCCGGGCAGTCGCTGCGCAGCGCGTACGTGCTGCTCAACGACGGGGAGTACAGCGCCGCGACGGAGCGCCGGCTGCAGGCGTGCGCCGGCGAACTGGCCATCTCGGTCGGCTGGCTGGCCCACGACAGCAACCGGCTGGCGGACGCCCGCTCGTTCTACTCCGAGGCGCTGGCCACCGCCCGGATGGCGGGCGACTCCGCGCTGGAGGCGCACGTCTTCTGCAACATCGCCTTCCTGGCCCGGGACGCCGGGCGGCCCCGCGAGGCGCTGCGCGCGGCGCAGGCCGGGCAGGCGGCCGCGAACGGCCTCGGCTCGGACCGGCTGCTGGCGCTGCTGGCACTGCGCGAGGCCGGCGGCTGGGCACTGCTCCAGGACCGCTCCGGCTGCGACCGGGCGCTGGCCCGGGCGTACGGGCTGTTCGACCGGGGGGTCTGCGCGGCGGACCCGGAGTGGATGTCGTTCTTCGGCGAGGCCGAGCTGGCCGGGCTGGAGGCGCAGTGCTGGTCCGCGCTGGGCGAGTGGGACCGGGCGAGCGAGCGGGCCGGCCGGGCGATAGCGCTGCAGGACCCGCACTTCGTGCGCAACCGGGTGCTGTACACCGCGGAGCTGGCGCACGACCGGCTGGGCCGCGGCGACCTGGCGGGTGCGGGCGGGCACGGCTCGGCGGCGGTCGCGCTGCTGGGCGACGTCCGGTCGGCCCGGATCCGGGGGATGCTCGCCGGTACCGCCCGGCAGTTGCGCGGGCACCGGGCGGTACCGGAGGTGGCCGGCTTCCTGGACGCATACGACGGCGCCCTCGCCGCGGCCTGAGCCGGGGCCCGGCCGGGGCGGCTCAGTCCAGGGCGTCCAGGTGGCTGAGGTCGTTCCAGATCTCCACGGCCGGCAGGCCGTACTCCCAGGAGAGCACCGAGAGCGCGGCGGTGCCGAGCTTGAACCGCTGGGCGTACTCGGGGGCCAGGCCCAGCCAGCGGGCGGTGAGGATCCGCAGCAAGTGGCCGTGGGCGAAGAGCACCACGTCGCAGTCGGCGGCGTGCATGGTGGTGGTCTCGGGGTGCGGGACGCCGTGGGTGCCGCGGAGCTCGTCGAGGAATCCGTCGACCCGGGCGGCGACGTCGGACAGCTTCTCGCCGCCGGGCACGCCGTCGCGCCAGATCAGCCAGCCGGGGTGGTCGGTGGCGCGGATGTCCGCCCCGGTGCGGCCCTCGTACTGGCCGTAGTCCCACTCCATCAGCTCGGGCCGGTCGACGGCCCGGTCGCCGAAGCCGGCGAGTTCGCAGGTCTCCCGGGCGCGGGAGAGCGGGCTGGTGTAGACGACGGCGTCGGCGAGGCCGTTCCAGGGCGCGCGGGCGAGCCGGGCGCCGAGGGCGCGCGCCATCGCACGCCCCTCGTCGGTGAGCGGGACGTCGGTGCGGCCGGTGTGCCGGCCGGTGGCCGACCATGCGGTCTCGCCGTGGCGGACGAGCACGATGCGGGCGGGCATGGGGGACTCCTCGCAGCAGGGTTCGCGGCGGCCTGGCTCGCCATTGAGGGCCGGGTTCTTATGATCTCGCACCCGGCCTCCGACGGCGTTCCCGGGCCGGTCCGCGGCGTCCGGGGCCGCCCCGGGGGCGGGTTCGGGGGCCGGGTGGGCAGTCCGTTCCGGAGGAGGCGCCCCCGATTGTCGGTGGCGGATGCAACACTGGGCCGCACCATGAACGTCTCGCACCTGGGGCAGTCAGAGTCGCTCGCGCAGCGGCTCTCCGAGCTGCGCGGCCGGGCGCCGCAGCGCAGTCTCGACGCCCGTGCCCTCGCCGCGCTCGCCGCCAATCCCGGCTGCCGCCGCCGCTCGCTGCTCGACGCCGCCGGCGTCGACAAGGCCGCACTGGCCCGGCAGCTCGGCCGCCCGGCCCCGTTCGGCCAGTCGCCCTTCGCGATCGCCCGCGGCAACGTCTTCGAGGCCCGGCTGAAGGACGACGGCTACGCCGCGCTGCTGGAGCCGCTCCGCCGCCACCTCGGCCTGCCCGCCGAGAGCGCGGCCCCGCTGGCCGTGCCCGACCTGCTGCGCCGCTCCTCCCCCGCGGTGCGCGCCGAGCGGACGGCCCAGGCGCTCGCCGAGGCCGCCGCCGACCCGGACGGCTGGCACCTGCTGGACCACCCGATGCTGCGCCTCACCGTGGCCGGCAGCCCGGCCTACCTGGAGCCGGACGCGGTGGTGGTGCACGGCGGCCGCAGCACGGTGGTCGAGATCAAGTCCTTCCCGGTGCTGGACGGCAGCGCCGACCCGGCCAAGGTCGGCGCCGCCGCCCGGCAGGCCGCGGTGTACGTGCTGGCCCTGCAGGAGACCGCCGCCGCGCTGGCCGGCGCGGCACCCGCCGCCGGCCCGTACGAAGCGCAGGAGCTGCCGGGCAGCCCGGCCACCACGGTGCTGCTGGTCTGCCCGAAGGACTTCTCCAACCGGCCGACGGCCGCCGCGGTGGACGTCCGCCGGGAGCTGGCCACCACCCGCCGCCAGCTGACCCGGATGACCGGGGTCGGGCAGCTGCTGGCGGCCCTCCCGGCCGGCACCACCTTCGACCTCGCGCCGGACGAGACGGGCGCGCCGACCCGGCCCGGCGAGGAGCTCGCCGAGGCCGTCGAGACCGTGCCGGCCGCCTACAGCCCGGACTGCCTCTCGGCGTGCGAGCTCGGCTTCCACTGCCGGTCCCGGGCCCGTTGCGACGACGTCGTCGACCAGCTCGGCCGCGGGGTCCGCGGCGAGCTCGGCTCGATCCGGACGGTCACCGCGGCGCTGGCCGCCGCGGAGGGCCGCGGCGCCGGTGCCGCCGGCGCGGGCGGGCCGGACGCGGCGGTCGACGAGGCCGCGGCCCGGCTGCGCCACGCGGCCGCGCTGCGCGCCGAGGCACTCGGGGGGTCCCGCTGATGGCCCCTCACCGCAGCCCGGCCGGGCGGGGGTCCGCCCAGTGAGCCTGCTGACCACACTGGCCCGGCTGGAGGCGGTGCGCAGCGGCCGGGCCGAGCCGCTCGCGACCGTGCGGCACCGGCACCTGTCGGAGCGTCCGATGGTCGTGGTGCCGCTGGCCGCCGCCGGTGAGTCCGGTGCGCCGCTGGCGGTGATGCTGGGCACCGACCGGTCCGCGCCGCGCACCCACATCGTGGCGCAGCCGCTGAACCGCACGATGCGCTTCGACTTCCTGGACCGCCTGGGCGCGGAGCTGCTGCCGTACCTGGAGTCGTTCGGCGCCGAGGTGGAGCAGATCGAGGGCTCGGAGCGGGATCCGGAGACCGGCGAGAAGACACCCGTGGTGCGGGAACTGTGCGCGGACGCCCCGCAGCTGATCGTGCCGAACTCCGGTGCGGTGCAGCTGCTGGCGCTGATCGGCCGCTCGACGCGGTTCCGCCGCACCGCGGAGGACGCGGATCCGGGCCCGTACCCGGCGCCGACCCGGGTGCCGCTGCTGGGGCGCTGGCTGACCCACCTCACCGACCGTGCGCAGGTGCCGGGCTCCAGCCTGCTGCTGCCGATGACCGGGCTGCTCGCCCGGCACTGGGCGACCGGCCAGAGCCACCTGGAGGACCAGCACCTGGCGGCCCGGCTGGCCTGGCACGGCCCGCCCGGCGGGACGGGCGGCGCGGCCGCGGCGGAGCTGGCCGAGACGGCCCGCGACGCGGACGGACAGCTGCTGCACCCGCCGGCCGGCCCGCTCACCGACCCCCGGTTCGACGAGGCGGTGCTGGCCCCGGCGATCACCCGGCACGACGCGGCGCTGGCCGTCGCGCGGTCCGCGGAGGGCGCCGCGGCCGAGGGGGCCGAGCTGCTGGTCAAGCAGGCCTTCGAGCGGCTGCACGGATCGCTGGAGCGGGTGCTGCTGCCGACCTGGGAGGACGTCTGGCGCGGGCTGGACCTGCTGCGCGAGCTGCCGCCGGGCGGCCACGTCGCGGACCGCTGGGAGGGCGACCGCTGGTCGTACACCGGCCACCGGGACCGGCTCGCGGCCGGCGAGCCGCCGCAGCCGCGGCAGGACGACGCGGTGACGGCGGCGCGCAAGCTGGCGCAGCGCGAGCGCGAGCAGGTCCGCCTGGACGTGCAGGAGGCACTGGACGATCCGCTGGCGATGGCGGCGCACCGGCTCTCCGGCGAGGCGTTCGCCGGAGAGGTGGCGGACGTGGTGCCGGAGTACGACACCTCGGGCCGCTCCGCCAAGCCGCGGCCGCTGCTGGTGGTGCGCACCCCGGACCACCCGCACGCCGACCCGGGCCGGGAGGTGCACCGGGTGTTCGAGCCGGCCGGCCCGGACGGGGTGTCGCGGGCCGCGCAGCGGGCGGTGGTGGTCGGGGCCGACGCCGCCGGGGGCACGGTGACCGTCCGGCTGGTGTCCGGGATGGGCCGCCGCAAGGAGCCGGAGCCGGGCAGTGTGCCGGAGGTCGGCGACCGGGTGGTGTTCACGCTGTTCGAGCTGGCGCCGCGTCAGTCGGCGCCGCTGCCCGAGCCGGAGGACACCCCGTGGACGCACGGTGGACCGCCGGGCGCCGACCGGACGTCACCCGGCGGCGGCGAAGAGTGGGAATGAGCAGCGGTATGACGGTGGAACAGGCGCCGGGCGCCGCGGCCGACGCGGCCGTGGCCGCGATCCTGGACGCTGCGGTGCGGCCCGGTCCGGGCGCGCCGCGCGGGGTGGTGGTCGACTCCCCGCCGGGGGCGGGCAAGTCGACGCTGGTGGTGCGCGCGGCCCGCGAGCTGGTGGCGTCGGGCGAGCGGCTGATGATCGTCGCCCAGACCAACAGCCAGGTGGACGACCTGGTTGACCGGCTGGCGGAGAAGGCCCCGGGGATCACGATCGGCCGGCTGCACGCGGGTGACACCCGGCCGGCGCCGGAGGCGCTGCGGCACGCCGGGGTGACGGCCTCGGAGAAGGTCGCCGACCTGCTGGAGCACGACGTGGTGGTCTCCACCGCGGCGAAGTGGCAGTGGGTGAGGACGGAGGCGCCGTGGCGGCACGCGATCGTGGACGAGGCGTACCAGATGCGATCGGACGCGCTGCTGGCGGTGGCCCGGCTGTTCGAGCGGGCGCTGTTCGTCGGCGACCCGGGTCAGCTGGACCCGTTCACCGTGGTGGGTACCGACCAGTGGGCCGGGCTGTCGTACGACCCGTCGAGCAGCGCGGTGGTGACGCTGCTGGCGCACAATCCGGCGATCCGCCCGCACCGGCTGCCGGTCTCCTGGCGGCTGCCGGCCTCCGCGGCGCCGCTGATCTCGTCGGCGTTCTACCCGTACACGCCGTTCCGGTCCGGGACGGGGCCGGGTGAGCGGCGGCTGACCGCGGCGGCCCGGGCGGACGGCTCGGCGGTGGACGCGGCGATCGACGAGGCGGTGGAGCACGGCTGGGCGCTGCTGGAGCTGCCCGCGCGGCACACCGTGCGCACGGATCCGCAGGCGGTGGCGGCGGTCGCGGCGACCGTCCGCCGGCTGCTGGACCGCGGTCTGACCGCGCACTCCGAGCAGGGGTCGGCGCCGGTCGCACCGGGGCGGATCGCGGTCGGAACGGCGCACCGCGACCAGGCGGCGGCGGTCCGGCAGGCGCTGGCCGGGCTGGGCGTGCCGGTGGATCCGGCGGCGGGGCCCGCGGTGACGGTCGACACGGCCAACCGGCTGCAGGGCAGGGAGTACGACGTGACGGTGGTGCTGCACCCGCTGTCGGGGCGGCCGGACGCGACGGCGTTCCACCTGGAGACGGGCCGGCTCTGCGTGCTGGCCTCGCGGCACCGGCACGCGTGCATCGTGGTGGCCCGGGCGGGGATCGCGGAGCTGCTGGACGAGCACCCGTCGACGGAGCCGGTGCAGCTCGGGGTGGCGGTGAAGTTCCCCGACGGCTGGGAGGCGAACCACGCGGTGCTGGCGCACCTGGCGGAGCACCGCGTGCCGCTGGAGTGAGCGCGGGCGGCCGGGGCGCGCGGCGGCCGGTTCACGACCCGTGGCGGGAATAGCAACGTCATGCGCACCGTTCCGCTACCCGGCCGTGCCGCGCGACAATGGACGACGGCCGGCCCACCGCCCCCAACCCTCCGGAGGTGTCCTTCCATGCCCGATACCCACGGTCAGGCGTCCGACCAGAGCGGTAGCCCCGCGCCGGCCGCCCCGGGCCCGGGCACCCCGCCGCGCCGTCTGCGGCCGGCGCAGCTGCTGTTCGAGCCGCAGGCCGCCGAGCCCGAGCCCGAGCACTTCTTCGACCTCGACTCGATCGAGGACCCGGCGGAACTCCTCCGCCGGTCGACCGAGTTGACCCTGGCGTTCCGCGCGGCCGCGGAGCGGGCCACGGACTTCCAGGCCATCGCCGCGGCGCAGCTCGCGGACACCCGGCGGTTCGACGCGCTGTCGGCCGCCGAGATCGCCGTCCGCGCGGACTGGACGCCGGACTACGCGGCCCGGATGGTCGAGTACGGCCGCACCCTGCAGCGGCAGCGCAGCGCGGAGCACTGAGACCCCCCGATCGGCGGGCCCGCACCGGGCCACTGGCATATGCGGCCGGTAAGGGTACGCCGCGCGGTGCCGCGGTGTCCGCCGAACCGGGTTTTCGGTCCGCGCCGGCCGCCGGCAACGCCACGCTGCTGGGGTGGACATCTGGACGTATCAATCCGTGGAGTACGTCACCGTGGCCGGTGAGGCCTGGCTGGCCTCGGCCAGCGAGTACCCCCGCTCCATGCGTGCGCTGTGGGAGTCGCGGCCGTGGGCGCCCCCGGTGCTGCCGTGCGGGCGGGCCTTCGACGTGATCAGCATGCCCGCACTCTTCGGCCGCCGGGTACTGGACGAGCTGTGGGCCTCCGGGCCGGGCTGCGGCCCGGTCGCCGCGTACCGGGGCCGGACGCTGCTGTTCGTCCAGCCCGGTGCCGCGCCGCGGCTGCGCTCGCTGCTGGCCTGGGAGGAGTGGGCGCGGGACGTGCCGCCGCTGCTCTGCCACGGCCAGGGCGACGCGGTGACCGTGCCGCCCGTCCAGCGGATGGTGAACGCCCCGGACTCGCCGAGCCTCGGCGGCGGCCGCTGGATCGTCGCCCCGGACTCCCGGGAGCCCTGGCTGCCCGGCGCCGCCGTGGTGCTCTGGGCCTGCGTGCGGGCCGCCCGGAGCACCTCGGGCCCGGCCGGCCGGGACACCGCGGACCCGGCGGACGGGCCGCTGCGCCCCGTTCCCACGGCCTGAGCACGGGGCGCGTTATTCGATTTTGGCTCCGCCGTGCGCCGCTGCTAGAGTCTTCCACGTCAGCAGGCGCCGCTAGCTCAGTTGGTTAGAGCAGCTGACTCTTAATCAGCGGGTCCGGGGTTCGAGTCCCTGGCGGCGCACAGACGGTCGAAGGCCCCTCGCGGAAGCGGGGGGCCTTCGGCGTTCCCGCCCCCGCCCGCGCCGTACGGGCGGGGCCGATGGCTCAGCGGCGCAGCAGCCGGTGCAGCGAGTCCTTCACGGCGGCGGTGAAGCCGTCCCGCTCCGCCGGGTCGAGCAGGTCCAGCGACAGGTACGGGTTGAGGTCCTCCAGCTCGACCAGGAGCAGGTCGCCCTCGGGTGTGCGGCAGGCATCGACCCGCTGGATGCCGTGGTCGATGGTGTTCCAGTCGACGAACAGCTGGGCGAAGGCGAGGTCCTCGGCGCTCGGCCGGTAGGGCCGGAGTTCCCAGCGGCGGTCCGGCTCGGGCGCGTACAGCGCGTACCGGAACTCGCGGTCCACGAAGTAGAAGGACACCTCGTACGCGAAGTCGATCCGGGGCTGGACCAGGCGGCCGCCGACGGCGCTCGCCTCGGCGAGGTGTTCGGGGTCGACGAACTCCAGGCCGATCGAGTCGGCGCCGAGCAGCGGCTTGACCACGTACTGGGGTGCCTCCGGGAGCCGGTGGAGGTCGGCCGGGCCGCCCGCCGTCGGGATGACGGGCCGGCCGGAGGCGGACAGATCGAGCAGGTACTGCTTTCCGGCCATGTCCGCACGGCCGGTCAGCTCGTTGAACACCGGGGTGCCGCGCCGCAGCGCCTCGGCCCGGAAGTGGTCGTACTGCTCCTGGTAGTGCAGCACCGGGCCGCTGTTGCGGACCACGACGCCGTCGAAGGAGTCCAGCAGGCCGGCCGCATCCAGCGGGTGGCACAGGGCGACGGTGAAGTCGGTGCGCAGTGCCGCGGACAGGTGGACGTCCTCGTCGCCGTAGCGCCGGCCGCGGGCCGGATAGGTGAGGTCGGTCACGTACAGGACGGTCGGGCGGGCCATGGTGCTCCTCGTGCTGCGGTCCGGGCACCCTACCCGCGGTGCGGCGGCGGGCGTAAGCGCACGCGGGCGGCCGCGGACCGTCCGGCGACCGGCTGCCCGCGGACACCGCGGGCATAAAGGAGCGGTAGGGAAAAATGGGACATAGGTCCCTAACGTCTGACAAGTCGATCAGGCAGGCTGGGACGGTCCATGCCGTCGCACGCGTGAGCAACCGTTACGGGGCTCGCAGGAAGGGTCTTCCGGTGCCCCGTCCCCCGCAGCAGCCCGGCCCCAACGCGCCCGTGCCGCCCGCCCGTCCGGCGGCGCGGCGGCGGAGGGGGTGGCGGCGGCTGCTGCCGACCTGGCGGATGGCACTGTTCGGCTCGATCGCCGCGGTGGTGCTCGCCGCCGGGCTCTTCGCGGTCGGACTGACGATGGTCAAGGTGCCCGACGCACACGCCGCCGCGATCGCCCAGAGCAACACCTGGCGGTACCAGGACGGCTCGCTGATCGCCCGGACCGGCCAGACCAACCGCCAGAACGTCCCGCTGGACAAGATCTCCCCGGCCGCGCAGCACGCCGCGCTGGCCGCCGAGGACCGGAACTTCTACCACGAGGGCGCGGTCAACCTGCAGGGCCTGGCCCGCGCCGCGTTCAACACCGCCACCGGGAAGAGCACCCAGGGCGGCTCCACCATCACCCAGCAGTACGTCAAGAACACCTACCTCAGCCAGAAGCAGTCCGTCACCCGCAAGGTGAAGGAGCTGTTCATCGCGATCAAGGTCGACGCGACGGAGAGCAAGGACGACGTCCTCACCGGGTACCTGAACACCTCGTACTACGGCCGCGGCGCCTACGGCATCCAGGCCGCCGCGCAGGCGTACTTCGGCGTCGACGCCGACAAGCTGAACGCCGCCCAGGGCGCCTACCTCGCCGCCCTGCTGAACGCGCCGAGCGCGTACGACGTCTCCACCGCGACGCCGCAGGGCAAGCAGCGGGCCATAAGCCGGTGGAACTACGTGCTCGACGGCATGGTCGAGCAGAACTGGCTGACGCCGGCCGAGCGCGCCTCGACCGCCTTCCCCGAGGTCGTCCAGCCGAAGAACGCCCCCGGCCTCTCCGGGCAGGCCGGCTACCTGGTCTCCGCGGCCACCGACTACCTCACCTCGCAGCACATCCTCAGCGACGCGCAGCTCGCCCAGGGCGGGTACACGATCACCCTGAGCGTCGACCCGACGCGGCAGCGGCAGCTGCAGGACGCCGTCCGCACCCAGCTGACCGACAACCTCGATCCGGCGAAGCGCGCGAAGGACGCCGACGCCCAGGCGGGCGCGGTCTCCGTCGACCCGAGGACGGGCGCCGTGGTCGCCCTGTACGGCGGCAGCGACGCCACCAAGCACTGGATCGACAACGCGACCCGCCAGGACTACCAGGCCGGCTCGACGTTCAAGGCGATCGCCCTGGCCGCGGCGCTGGACAGCCACGCCACCACCCAGTCCGGGCGCCGGATCACCGCCGACACCGTGTACGACGGCACCAGCGGCCGCCCCGTCCGCGGCGGCACCGGCGTCCCGTACGCGCCCCCGAACGAGGGCGGCCGGGACTACGGGCAGATCACCCTGCAGCAGGCCACCGACTGGTCGGTCAACTCGGTCTACGCCCAGCTCGCCCAGGACACCGGCCTGGAGACGGTCCGCAGGACCGCGGTCGCGCTCGGCCTGCCCGCGGACACCCCCGGCCTGTCCGCCGTGCCGTCCATCCCGCTCGGCGCGGCGACGCCCAGCGTGCTGCAGATGGCCGGGGTGTACGCGGCGCTCGACAACGACGGCAAGCAGATCACCCCGTGGCTGGTGAAGTCGGTCGAGGTCGAGGGTGAGCAGGTGCCGCTGCCCGGGCACACCGCCACCCAGGCCGTCAGCACCGAGGCGGCCCGGGCCGCCACCGCCGTCCTCCAGGGCGTCATCTCGGATCCGGGAGGCACCGGCTACCGCGCCCAGGCCCTGAACCGGCCGGCCGCCGGCAAGACGGGCACGACCGACGACTCCCGCTCGGTCTGGTTCGTCGGCTACACCCCGGAGCTGGTCACCTCGGTCGGCCTGTTCGGCCAGAACCCCGCCACCGGCGCCCAGGTCACCCTGGACGGCGTCGGCGGCACGGGCTCGGCGGCCGGCGGCCGCTACCCCACGCAGATCTGGACGGCCTACATGAAGGCGGCCCTGGCCGGTAAGCCCGCCACCGCCTTCACCCCGCCGAAGCAGCAGCGGACGCAGCCGGCCGACCCGGCGCCGACCGACACCCCGTCGAGCACTCCGTCCGACGAACCGTCGACGGCGCCCAGCACCGCGCCCACCGACGGCGGGAACGCCTCCCAGCCGGCCCGGCCGTGGGCCACCTCCGGCGCCACCGCGGGGACGGGCGGCGGACGGCCCGGCACCGGCGCGGCCGGCGGCACGGGCACCGGCGGCTCCGGCTACGGCGGCTCGACCGGCGGCGGGCTGCTCGGCGGCACCGGCACCGGCAGCACGGGCGGATCCGGCACCGGGACCGGGAGCGGCGGCACGGGAGGCTCCGGCGGCAGCGGGTCCGGTACGACGGGCGGCGCGACCAGGGCACCCGCGACGGGCTGACCTCGGACGGGGGCGAGGCGGGCGGGGTGGGGCCCGGGGCCGCCGGGGATGTCCCGAGGCCGTCCGGCGGTCGTCCGGCGGCACTCGGATGTGAGGACCATAGGGCGAGATGGCGCCTTACCAAGTCCGTCCGCGAACTGGCACAATGCGTCGGTGCGAAGAAGCTCCACCCCCTCCCCCGCCCGCGCCGCCGGCTCCCTCGGCCTTGCGCTGGCACTGGTCTCCGCGTTCGCCTTCGGCGGCTCCGGCACCGCCGCCAAACCACTGATCGAGGCCGGGCTGTCCCCGGTCCACGTGGTGTGGCTGCGGGTGACCGGCGCCGCCGTGGTGCTGCTCCCGCTGGCCTACCGGCACCGCAGCGCCCTGCGGCAGCGCCCCGGCCTGCTGCTCGGCTTCGGATTGCTCGCCGTGGCCGGCGTCCAGGCGTGCTACTTCGCCGCGATCTCGCGGATCCCGGTCGGCGTCGCGCTGCTGATCGAGTACCTCGGACCGCCGCTGCTGCTCGGCTACGTCAAGTTCGTCCAGCGGCGGCCCGTCTCCCGTGGCGCCGCGATCGGCGCGGGAGTCGCCGTCACCGGTCTGGCCTGCGTGGTCGAGGTCTGGAACGGCCTGAGCTTCGACGCCCTCGGCGTCGTGTTCGCGCTCGGCGCCGCGGTCTGCCAGGTCGGCTACTTCGTCCTCGCCGACGCCGGCAAGCGCGGCGACCGGCCGGTCGACCCGATCGCGGTCAGCGCCTACGGCCTGCTGATCGGCGCCGTGGTCCTCACCGCGTTCACCCGTCCCTGGGAGGCCGACTGGAGCCTCCTCGGCGGCTCGGTGACCATGAACGGCCACAGCCTCCCGGCGCTGCTCCCGGCCGCCTGGATGGTGCTGATCGCCACCGTGCTCGCCTATCTGACGGGCGTGATCGCGGTGCAGCACCTCTCACCCCCGGTGGCCGGCGTGGTCGCCAACCTGGAGGCGGTCGTCGCCACCGTCCTCGCCTGGGTCCTCCTCGGCGAACACCTCGGGACGCCCCAGCTGCTCGGCGGCTTCCTCGTGCTGGCGGGCGCCTTCGCCGCTCAGACCAGCAGGCCCGCAGGCACTGCCGAGACGGCGCCCGAGAGGGCCTCCGAGACGGCCTCCGAGACGCCGGCGGTCCCTGCTGTCCCTGCCGACCCCGGCGCCCTTCGGTCCGGCACCGCGGGCGAGGACGCCCCGGCAACGCTGACCCCGCGGCCCTGACGGCGGCCCGGCGGTTCTGACCCCGCCCGGTGCCGGGCGGGGTGCCGGCGCCCTCCGGTCAGCGGCCCGACCAGCCGAACCAGCCGACGTGGCCGAGCGGCCAGACCACCGCCGCGGTCGGGCCGACCACGTCCGCGACCGGTACGGCACCGCCGCCCGGACGGCTGCGGTGGTAGCGGGAGTCCGCCGAGTCGCTGCGGTGGTCACCCTCCACCCAGATGTAGCCCGCCGGCACCACCACCGGCCCGAAGTCCAGCCCGGCACAGGAGTCGTCGCCCTCGTGCAAGTACGGCTCGGCGACCGGATGCCCGTCCACCGCCAGGGTCGTCCCGCTGCACCGCACGGTCTGGCCGCCGGTCGCGATGACCCGCTTGACCAGGTACCCGGCGCCCTGCGGCGGCGCCAGGCCGACAAAACTCAGCAGGCTGTCCACCGCCCCCGGCAGCGCCCCGGCCGAACCCGCCTCCGGCGGCAGCCAGCCCCCCGGGTCCTTGAAGACGACCGGCTCGCCCGGCTGCGGCTGCCATCCGCTGAGGACGGCCAGCTTGTTCACCGCGACCCGGTCGTGGATCCGCAGGGTGTTCTCCATCGACCCGGAGGGGATGGTGAACACCTGGAACAGGCAGGTCTTGATCACCAGGGCCGCGACGAGCCCGACGGCCGCCATGACGGGGAGTTCGACCCACCACGGCCAGCGGCGCCGTGCGCGCCCGGCCCGACGCCGGCCTCCGCGGCGAGCGTCCCCCGGGGTCGCCCCGCCCTCGGAACCGGCCTCCGGCCCGGTTGCGGCCCCGTACCCGGTCACGGCCTCGGGGCGGGAGCCGGGATCCGTCTCCCGGAGCCCTCGGTGACTGGTCATGCTCAGTGCCGCCTCTCCGTGTCCCGCCGGTCGGCGTACCCCACCACGGGCGCGGCGGAGCCGGTCAGCGGTCGGAGACTGCCTGGCCGGGGGGGAGAACAGCACGCTAGCGCGAGCAGAGGTTGCCGCGAAATCGCATCATCCGACCCGGGAGCCGTATCCGACCCGGGGCCGTACGGAACGCGGGCCGCTCCGGCTCAGGCTCGGGCGATCGCCTCGTGGTGCCGGATCACCTCGGCGATGATGAAGTTCATGAGCTTACTGCGCCGCCGAGCATGGCGCCGCCCACCTGCGCCGATGGCGCTATCTATGCACGTCAAATGCGCTAGCGCCGGTCGACGCCGCACGCTCAGTGCGTTTGACTGCACTTTGGCTGACGTTTGGCTGAAGACTGAGTTTCCAAGATCATCCCCGAATTCTCTCCCAAATGATCACGCAAGTTTGCAGGTCAGAAACGCGATCGCGCCCCCGCCCGCACGGGGGGGGGCGCGTCGTCGTCGCCAGGGAACGGGGGGTCATGACCTGCCCTGGCGCGCCAATGGGCGGCAGCCACATCACTGGCCGCCGGATACGGCACGGGGGGGGGCGCAAGGGTGCTCGACATCGCTGGGCCACGCCGCAGGGCTTGATCGCCAGCTATCAGCTGTTCGAGGGGCCCGGCACCCCTGACGGGCGCGGTGGGAGGCGAACCTCGAGTGACCGACCCACGCCGCGCGGGAGACGAGTCAGCCGGGTATGCCTGCCGCGGGAATGGCGGTGCGGGAACCCAACCCGGAAAGGGTCAGACCGTCATGAGACATCAGAGACCCCCGTCGCATTGACATCAGCGCCACCGTAGCGCCGCACGCCTGGCGCGCGCGATGCGCGCCGGGGGCCCAAGATCAGGATGGGCCCCCCGAATGGCCTACCTGCGGGCGGGCGCCGTTTTCGCGGACACACCACGCCTCCGCGCCTGCCCGTCGCCCCCACCAGTGCGAGTCCCGCAGACCCGGCTGCTCGACGCGCTTCCCCAACCGGCCGTCCCACACGCCCCACCCAAGGCCAGGCCGGAGCTCGTAGGGCGCGCACCGCCCGCCGGCGGTCACCGGGCCGACTCCTGCTGGGGCTTGCACGCGCAGCCCTCGGCGACGCACCGGCAGCGCATGTCGGGCATGGGCACCTGGCACTCGGTGCGCAGGCCGCCCGGGCACGCGTGGTGCGCGCCGAGCTGGCACTCCGCCGTGACGTACCGGCCGCCCATCTGCAGGTCGAGACGGACGACCGTGCCGGTCGTCTCGCGGTGCGGCGGCCAGATGCTTTTGTCGATACGCCGCTCGTCCCAGCGCGTCACATTCCGGGCCGCGCTCACGCCTCCTCCCGGTGCCGGTCGCAGGCCACGACGGGCCAGCCGAGCGGGGCGCCGGGCTCGGCGGGGGCGGTGTAGACGTGGCCTGCCGGGGCGAGCGGGCCTGCGCACCCATACGGGCCGCGGTGGCAGGCGCGGGCGTGCAGCTGGTCGTCGGTCAGCGATGCGGCGGAGACAGCGTCAGAGAGATCGGCCATGCCCAGCAAGGTAGGGCGACGATTCGCCTGCGACCTGCGATGTTTCTCGCTGTTTCTCGCGCAGGCCTCGGCGCTTCGCGATGCTTCTCAGGTCGGGCCGAGCGCTCGCCGCGCCGAGGCGAGCAGCCGGTGGACGTCGTTGCCCTGCACGGCGGCCTGCGCGTACGACTCCCATGCCCGGGCATACAGGGCGACGTCGGTCGCGGCGTCGAGCCACAGCGCGGCGTTGATGGTCTCGACGGTCACGTACGCCTCGTCGTGGATCCAGAAGCCGTGGCGGACCGTCAGGGGCATCTCGGCAGTGAACGGGATAACGGCGAGCGTCACCGTGTCGAGCCCGACCAGGCCGGCCAGCCGGTCCAGCTGGGAGGCGAGGACGCTCCGCGGGCACACCAGGGCGCGCAACGCTCCTTCCCAGAGGACGAAGTGGAAGCGGCGGCCGGGCTCGTACAGCAGCTCCTGGCGGCGCATCCGCTCCCGGACCGCGTCGTCGGTGTCGCGCGGGGACTGGTGCAGCGCGGCGCCTGAGGCCAGGACGTGCCGGGCGTAGTCGGGGGTCTGCAGAATGCCGGGGATGGCGGTCGGCTCGTACGCCCGGACCAGCGATGCCGAGCGTTCCTCTGCGCCGGCCTCCCGCTGGGCCCGCTGGTGGCCCGAGGCCAGGCGCCGCTTCCATGACTGGTACTGCGTCTCCAGGCCGCGCAGGTCGGCCCGCAGGGACGGCGCGAGGGCCGGATGGCCGGTGGCTTCGGCCCATGCCGTCAGGTCGGCCTCGGTGGCCGTCTGGCGGCCGTTCTCGAGTTTGGAGATCTTCGACGGTGGCCAGCCGAGGCCCGCCGCGAGCTGGCGGCCCGTGAGGCCCGCGTCGTCCCGCAACTGGTGCAGCCGGACGCCGAGAGCCTCACGGGCCCGCTGGAAGTCGGTGCTCACGCCAGCGACGGTACCGCGGGCTTGAACTCCTCACGCGTCACCGCGTAGTGCCAGGCGGCATCCCGGACTTGGCAGGCCGCGAGGACCGCCGCAGGATCGTCGACCAGCTCGGCACCGAGGTAGTTGTCGTCCTGGTCGAAGTGCATCTCGAGGAGGACCTTGGCGTCGAACAGCCAGAAGTCCCGCTCGGGCAGACCGAGCCGCTGGGCCGTCGCACGGGAAAGATGCCGAATGTCCTCGCCCGCCTGGACGTTCGCCCATCCGACATGGAGCAGGTAGGCCTGCCCGTCGGTGATCGGGTCGTCGGCGATCCGGACGCGTTCGACGCGCTTGCCGGCGGCCACCTGGGCGGCGATGTTGCGGCACCAGGGCCGGCCGGGGTCGGTCTGCGGGTCCTCGCCGCGCGCCCACCGCTGGAATCCTGCGCCGGCGCGGTCGGAGGCGTATCCGCGGCGGCTCTCCAAGCGCCAGGCGGTGTGGGCGAAGCCGTCGCCGAAGAGGTGGTCGAACTGCTCGTCGGTGATGAAGTCGGGCACGTGTGTCACGCCTTCGGTGCGAAGCGGGTCAGCAGGTCTCGGGGGACGACGACGAAGGTCTCGCCGGGCAGGACGTCGCGCAGCTGCTCGAGGGCCTCGGGGTCCTCGAGGCGGTAGCCCTGGACGACGATGTCGCCGGTCTCGGTCTCGTACAGGGTGGGGCACTTGCCGTCTTCGCTGGTGGTGCCGAGGAACTTGAGCTTCACAGTCCTCTTCCCTCTCTGCTGGGTGAGCCACCAGCATGGCCCGCCGTACTCGGCCACGCGGGGGATACGACGAAACCGCCCCTTGCCCTCCACGGCGGAGAGCAAGGGGCGGTGTGGTGGGGGTCGGTGACTGTGCGGCTCAGCGGCCCAGCACCTGTGCGAGCGGGGCGCCGCCACCCGCGCCGAGCAGGGGGGCGGCGCCCATCGCCATGAAGACCTTCGCCTCGAGGCTGCGGATCCGGGACTCGTGGTCGGTCTGGGTGTCCCGGTAGTCGCGCTGATCCGCGAGGATCGCGTCGATCTTTGACTCCATCCGGATCTGGCCGTCGGCGATGCGCCTTACCTCCGCGTGGGTCTGGGCCGGGCTGATGTAGACGCCCGGGTCGGGCGCGGGCGTGCTCACTGGCGGCTCACCGGGTCGGCGGCCGTCGGCAGGGCGGCGGCGGTGTCCGGGCGGCCGATGAACGACGCGAGGGCGCCCTTGGCGGCGGCGAGTGCCGGGAGCAGGATCAGGGCCCACCACGGGGGCAGGTTGCCGGCCTCGGTGATGAGGACGGACAGGCCGGCCTCGGCGGCGGTCGCACCGACGCGCTCGGCCAGGTCGATGACGTACTTGCTGGGCATGCCGGTCTCCGATCAGGTAGTGGGGGCGGCGGGCGGCTGGGTGGTGACGGTGAACTTGACCTTGGCCAGGGCAGCCTCCACGGCCTGCTGGACGTCGGCGAGCAGCTGGGTCGGGTCGAGCCCGTGGCCGACAGCGACCGCGGCGGCGAGCTGGGTGATCGCGGCGGTCTGCGCGGCGTCCCGCTGGGCGGCGGCGGCCATGTCGTTCTTGAGGCCCCAGATCTCGGCGTTGAGCTGGCCGAACCAGGCCTCGGCGCGGGCGCTGTCCATGTAGTCCTCCTCGGGTGTTTGGCCGGGCATCCACTGCCCGTAGTCGCTGTTCATGGCGGTGTTCTGGTCGCAGGTGACGCCGCCGATGGTGATCGTTCCGGCCTGGCGGATGTGGGCGTGCGGGTCCCAGTCGCCGCCGGACCAGGCCTCGGCCTGCCAGAACCAGCTCACGAGGCCGGAGGCGGCGGCGCCCTGGATGATCCGCAGGCCGCCATATGCGCCGACCTCCGCGAGCGGCAGGACGTCGCGCACGCCCTGGAAGTACGGCGCGACCTGGTCCCAGGTTGTGTCGGTGTCGACGGCGAAGTAGATCGGCCTGCCGTCCGGCTTGCCGCAGGCCTGGGCCTGGGCGAGCGCCTCGCGGGCGTCGGCGGCGCCGGCGGCCCGGCCGGCGAGCGCCGGGGCCTCGGTGGTCTCCCAGATGGCACCGCACCAGATGCCGACCGCGGCGAGCGCATCCGCCTCGCCGCGGTGCAGGTCCTTGGAGTCGTCATGCGAGAGGTAGCGCATCGCGAAGCCCACGCCCGCGGCCTGCAGCGCAGCCGGCGACGGGTGGGCCCACGGGTAGTCGACGCCGAGAGTCACAGGCCCCTCGCCTTCGTCCAGGCGGCCTGGGCCGCGGCGAGCGCCAGGTCGGCCGCGTCCGGCCGACCTGGCGTCGGGGACGGCGGTGCCGGGGTCGGGTGGGGGAACGGGTTCGGGCTGCTGGTGAGAGCCGCCAGATCCTCGCCGAGGCCGTAGAGGTCCAGCCCCGACGGGGAGTGCCCGGCCGCGTCGAGCCAGTCCTGCGTGATGACGATCCAGCCCTCCTCGACGTAGCGCCGCCAGAACTCCGGGGTCATCGACTGGACCCGGGCCCAGGTCACGCCGTCGATCGTGCCGCCCTGCCGGTACCGGCCCACGGGCACGCAGTGGCCGCCGAGGATGCGGGAGCCGCGCACGTAGTCCCACGGCTGGCCGGCGTTGAACTGGTCCTCTGCGGACTCCGGCAGGTTGATCCCGAGCTTGATCGCCCCGAACAGGGCGATCGCCTGCTCCACCTCGGCCGGGTTGGAGACGTCGACCTTGGCGTACGCCAGGATCTTGTGGCCGCCGACGCCGGTCTTCCGCCAGTAGGCGAGGACGTCCTCGAGGACACAGCCGGTGTCCGTGGACGGCTGGCCGGGCCGGTAGCCGCTGACGGCCTCGTAGCCGTGGAGGACGTCCGCGTCGGTGACCTCGACGGAGGTGGCCTGGGCGTAGGCGGTGAGGGCCTGGATGATGTGCCCGGCGGAGGCGAACGTGCAGTCCCCGACGACGTCGTTGCCGTACATCGGCCAGGTGGCGACGCGGCCGAGCCAGTCCGCGGACGGCGGCGGTGCAGGGATCGGGGCGCCGGTCAGGTAGTCGCCGAGGCGCAGGTGCGGGCGGGCCGGCTGGGCAGGGAGCCGACCGCCGCGGAAGGTGATCGTCATGGGACCTCCAGGTCAGTTGCAGGTGAAGGGGGCGAGCGCGGGCTGCCAGAGGCCGCCGTCGCCGGTGGCGCCGACCGCGGGCCGATAGGTGAGCGGCTCCAGGCGAACAGAGGCCCCGGTCTCGTTCGGGGTGCCCTTCCACAGGTCGATCAGCTGGTAGGGCTGGCCGTCCAGAACGGTTACGGTGCGGGGCTGCCCGCCGCAGCTGCTGGGGCTGATGTCTCGCCGGCCGTAGACCACGGGGCCGGCCGCCGCGGCGTTCGCCGGTGCGGTCCACGGGCCGTACGGGCTGGCTGCGGTGGCGTAGCCGGTCGGTGTGCCCGCGCAGTAGCCGCAGGACGGATCCGAGTACGTCATGACCCAGGTGCCGGACGCGGCGTCTTGCCACATGCCGGGGGCCTCGATCGTCGCCAGGCCGGCGAGGTTGCGGCTGCCAGTGCCGGTGCCGTTGACGCCGTTCCCGGCGAGCTGCTCGACGCTGAGGCTCGCGGTGCCGGGCATGGAGCAGACGATCGCCGGGGCCTGCCCGGGGATGGTGATCAGGGAGAAGTCGCCGTTGGCGGCGCAGACCCACAACGCAGGCTTGGTGTAGGAGCCGTGGACGCCGGCGTTCGGCCCGCACGGGCCGGCCGGGCCCGCGCAGCCCATCGCGTTGTAGGCGTTGGCGTGCGACCGCGAGTAGTCCGCCGGGCTGTTGAACCAGAGGATCCACACGCCGTCGTCGTAGCCCCAGCCCGTCCGCTGGATCATCCTGGCGTTGAAGCAGCCCTCACCGGTCGACCCGCACTCGGACGCCCACGAGGTGCCGGTCCACGGGTCGATGTCCTGCGGGGAGAAGAGGAGCGTCGGCGACGACCAGGGCCCGGTCAGCGAGGTCGCGGTGGACACTCCGAAGCCGCACCACGGCGAGGCGGTCCGCCACGTGAACCCGCAGCCATACGCGGTGCCGTACAGGTAGTACGTGTCGCCGTCCTTGACGATGGTCCCGTCGTGGAGGTCGACGCCGGTGATCGTGACCGGGGTGGGGACCGGCCCGGCGGCCGCGGCTGCCGGCGCTGCAGGGGCGGAGAGTAGGACGAGGAACGCGGCCAGGGCGGCGAGGGTGGCCGCGAGGGCGCGGCGGAGGATTGACACGGGGTCTCCAGGGCATGGGTGCGGCCCCGGGGCCGGGCGGCGGCCGGGGCTGGCGGGTGAGGGGCGGTCAGGTCTGTTGGCCGCGGGCGTGGTGGACGCCGATGGACACGGGGCCGGCTCCGGAGGTGAGCTGGGCCTCGATCTCGACGGTCAGGTCCGAGCCGATGGCGACGCCGTGCGCGAGCGGGCCGATCGTCCACTGGCTGCTGGTGGTGGTGACCGCGACCGGCGACCCGAGCACGGTCCCGTTGACCTTCACGCGGACGTTGCCGCCGCTGGACGCCGCGGCAACCGCCCAGCCCGATACAGCGAGCTTCGGGTTGCGGGCGTCCACCACGCCGCGCCACAGCACCTCGTAGGAGGCGTTCGTCGTCGTGAGCCAGTTGGTCGACTTGGCCGGGTACATGGGGATGTCGCCCCAGGGGCGGGCGAGGCCGCCGGAGACGTCCTCGGCGACCAGGACGTTGCCGCGGGCGTCGCGGATGACGAGGCCCTGCGGGTCGGAGGTGCTGCCGCTGGTCGAGGACACGGAGAGGGCGAGGGTGCCGTCGGCGCGCCGCAGGGCGATGCCGCGCTGGGGGGTGCCGTCGCCGTACGGCTCGATCCCGCCGATGAGCAGCAGGACGGAGCCGTCGGCGTCCATGACGGTGAGGTAGCCGGCGCCGGTGACGGTCAGGCCGCCGGCGCCGATGGATGCGGCCTCCAGGCGGCGGGCGGCCCGGAGTTCGCGAATGTCCTGCCGGATGTCCTTGATCGCCTGGAGAATGCCGGTCAGGCCCTGCGGGAGGAGGTCGGCGCGCTGCGGCATTACTCCTCCAGCAGGATCGGTGAGACGCGGTCGGCGCCGGGGTCGAGGTCCCAGCCGTAGGCGCGGGCGACCTTCTCGGTGCCGGCCGGGTGCCGGGGCGAGCTGACGATCTGGATCCGGACGCTGTCGCCCAGGCCCCAGTCGCGTCCGAGGCGGGGCGCGGCTGAGGCTGTGGCGTCGACCGTCCAGGACTTGGTGCCGGTCTGCATCAGGCCGAGCGCGTCGGTGGCGTGGGCGTTGAGCTGAGCCTTGCTCGTGATGCCGGAGCCGGGGCTCCAGCGGTAGGACCAGCGGCAGTAGCCGCCGAGGATGAGCGCGCTCGCGGTCTGCAGGTCCGAGAGCGCGCGGGTGCTGCCCTCGCCCTCGCCGGTGGCCAGGACCTCGGTGGCGCCATGTCCGTCCTCGTACGACTCGGTCAGCGAGTAGTCGGAGATGCACCCGGGCAGGTCGAACACGGCCTCCGGGGTGGCGGACTGGGCGCCGACGGCGGGCTTGATCCGCACCGCGAGCTGGACGGCCGTCTGGGCGGCGTCCGCCCAGACCGTGTCGATCGTCATCTCGGGGGCGCCGGCCATACCGGCCAGGGTCTGCAACTGGGACAGGATCGTCTTGTCGTCGCCGTCGGCGGTCGAGTAGTCCGCGGTCGTGCCGCAGACGGTCGTGTCGAGGACGAGCGGCGGCCCGTCCGTCGCGGCGGGGGCGACGAGCGCGGCCATGATGGTGCTCAGGTCGGCGCCGGCCGCCGTGTAGGCGCCGGGGTACCGGCGGCCGAGGTAGCACTCCGGGGTCGCCGCAGCGAGCTGGAGCAGGTCGGAGGCGCCACCCTTGCGGGTGAGGGTGATGCCGGACCAGACGATCAGCCCGGTGGCCTTGTCGACGGCGACGGCCAGGGTGCGGCCCGGGTCGGTCGCGGCCTCCCACTCGGGCGGCGCCCCGGACAACGCGAGGTTGAAACCGGTGGAAGTGATGCCGCCGAGGCGCCGGCCGACGACCTGAGTGGGCGCCAGGTCCAGTTCCTCGGCGACCCGGCCGCTCTTGAGGTCGCAGGCGAGCCACGCGAGCTCGACAGCGGCCATCAGGCGTACCTCGTCAGCCGCAGCCACGACCCGGCGCGCAGGATGGTCGAGGTGGCGTTGGAGGTGCCCTGGGCCATGCGGAGCTGCAGAATGCCGGCGGTCAGGGTGGCGGTGGTGATCCACCCGACCGGGCGCGCGGTCACGTTGGTCGAGGCGCCGTAGGTGCCGAGCAGGCGGATCGTGGTGTGGTCCGTTTCGACGGCGTCGAGCTGGTTGATGCCGTTGCTGGGCATGCCGTGCCGGGCCCACTTCATCGTGGCGCCGGACGGGATCGTCCAGTCCAGGCGCAGGTCACCGGGGCCGGGGCTGGTCGGAATCTCGCCGGTGTAGCTGAGGTAGGCCTCGATCAGGTAGGTGGCGTTCGCGGCGACGGCGAGGCTCATGCCCGTCACGTTGGTCAGTGTGGTGGTGCTGGTGGCGGGCTGGTCGGATGCCATTCGGGCCTCGGTGAGCTGCCCGATCACGGACGCGCCCGAGCTGGCCAGGATCTTCTGCTTCGTGGTGCCGTCGGCCTTGAAGTACCAGAACACGTCGGTGTCGCTGTCGTAGAACACGGTGCCGGGGCCGCCACTGGACGGCTCGGCATTCGACGTCGTCGGCAGGATGCCACCGGGCGCGACGGTGTAGGGCCGGATTGCCTGGCTGACGGTCGGTGAGCCGCCGCCGGACACGGGCACGTTGATGGTCGCCAGCGGGATGTAGATCTCGGTGGCGCCCGGGGTCGGGGCGACCGGCGACGCGGAAGCGGTTCCCTGGAGGTACACGGCGTCGGCTTTGCGCAGGCCGGACGAGTCGACGGCGGTGTCCCAGACGCGCAGGTACACCAGGTCAATGCGGCTGAAAGTGGCGTTCGCCGCCGCGACGCTGCCGGGCGACGTCGCGGCCAAGTACGCACGGTACACGCCCTGCCCGGACCGGTAGAGCGCCGCGACGCCGGTGGAGACGTTGATCACCGAACCGGCGAGAGTGACGGCGAGGCCCGGGTCGCCCGGCCGGACGCCGGCGCGGGATCCCAGTGCAGTGCCGTCCGGCATGACCAGCATGCTGTCCACCTTGCGGAGCTCGGTCTCGTCGTAGGACAGGCTCGGGAGCCAGAACGGATCAGTGGGCACAGGGGCCTCCTCTCACAGCCACGCGGAGCGGCAGGTGCCGGCGAGCTGAGCGGCGGGGTCGTAGGAACTGGCGAACCAGCTGAAAGACAACTGCGATCCGGCGGCGATCTCCGGCCAGGAGCCGGACAGGTAGCGGCGCCTGGACGTCGACCCGTTGAGGGTGACGGTGTGCGCGGCGCAGTCGATGACCAGGACGTCGCCGGCCTGGAGGGTGTCGGAGTAGGCCAGCGCGGTGACTGTGCCGTCCGGGGCCTGCGCCAGGATCGTCGGCGTGGTCACCGGGCCGGTGATGGTCAGGACCGGCCGGGTCGCCGTCGTGCCGGCGTTGACGAGGACGAAACTGCCGCTGGAGGTCGTCGCGGTGATCGTCAACGGCAGGGTGAGCGGCAGGGTGATGCCGCCGGTGGTCGACGGCAGCGGCGAGCTCTGGGCCTGTGCGGTGACGTCGTACTTGCGCGGGTCCGCGGCGGTCAGCAGCACGCTGTAGGAGGCGAGCCGGTCGGTGGCCCGGTCGATCAGGATCCGGCCCGAGCGCCGCACGGTGACCTGTTTGGGGACGGTCTCGTAGACGGTCAGCAGGGTGTCGTCGAGCGACGCGGCGACCTGGAGGCTGTCGAGGCAGGCCTCCAGGGTCGCCTGGTCGGGGGCGGCGATCGTCCCGGCCGCGGTGAGCACCCGCGCCTGCAGGTACGCCCTCCCGGCCCAGGCGCCGTGATCGGACTGCCGGTCGGTGTACTGGGTACGCACGTCGGCGCTGTCCCAACCGTCCAGCTTGGACAGGCCCCAGGCCGTCCCGGTTCCGTCCACCGCGCCGAGGCGGACGGAGCCGAGAACGGCCTGGATCCCGCCTAGACCGGCGCCGGGGGTGTATCCGGCCACGCGGGCCTCCTCTCAGCTCACGAAGTCGAGGTGCCGGGCGAGGTCCGCGAGCTGCTCGGCGGACGTCTGCCGGGCGCCGTTGAGCGTGACGTTGACGCTGCGGGAGTGGTCGTAGCTCGCCGTCCCGCCGCCTCCGCCGGTGAGCTGGCCGACGGGGACGAGCCGGTAGCCGAACCGGTTGGCGACGTCGCCGAGGATCGCCGTGGAGCGGCCGCGCTTGCCGGCGGCCAGGGGGATGTACGCCTCGCCGCCGGTTTCCGGCTCGGCCCACAGCCGCATGGCTCCCGCGGGGGCGATCTGTGCGATGTGCCGCTCGGCCCCGGAGGCGAAGGCCCGGATGCCGCCCTGGGCGTAGTGCAGGACGCCGCCGTCGGCCTCGGCGAGCCGGGCCTGACCCTTTCCGCCGACGAAGATCGTTTCGCCGGTGACGGTGACCCGCACGGTGCGGCCCGTGATCCCGTTGATCATGTCCTGGATCTTCGTCGCGCCGTCGAACGCGTCGTTGGTCGGGACGGTGACCCTGACCTTGCCGTTCGGGAGGTGGTCGACCTTGTAGCCGATCGCCTCCAGGTCGCCGATGGCCTGCTCGTTCGGTGCCGTGACGTCGATCGTCTTGCCCGGCGGGACGTCCTGCACGGCCTTCTTGACGTTCTTCAGGTCCTCGATCGTCTTGAGGGCCTGCGGGTCAGTGACCTTGGTGGTCACGGTCTCGGGGACCTGCGCGTATGCGGCGGTCAGGGCTGTGATCTGGTCGCTGGTGAAGCCGGCCTGATGCATCGTCTCCTTGAGCATGTCGATGTCCTTGGCCAGGACGATGTTCGCCTCGTCCGTTGAGCCGGTCTGCTTGGACACGGCCTCGGCGTGCTTCATCGCGGCCTCGGCCGCGTCGAGGAACGCGGACTTGACCGCGCGGCCCTTCTCCGAGTTGATGTCCAGGCTGGTGCCGTTCTCCTTCACCGCCTTCTTGAGGTCGGCAAGGGAGGTCTGCAGCGAGATGGCGGCCTTGGCGGAGTCGATGTTCTTCCCGTTGAGGCCGTCCAGGGCGTCCGACAGCTTCTCGGTCTCGGATCGGGTGTCCTTCATGTCGTCCCCGGTCGACGAGACGGCCTTCCCGAGGGCGTTGGTGCTGCCCGCGGCGGTACCGACCGCCTCGGATTCCCGGATGGCTGCGCCGACCGCGTCGTTGACCTGGCCGGTCATGTCGTTGAAGGAGCCCTTGACCAGGTCGAGCGACTTCTGCCAGTCCTTGTTCGCGCCGATGCCGGACAGGGCGACGTGCCCGGCATCATTTCCCGCGGCCGTCAGCGGTGCGAGGGAGGCGGTGAACCGCGCGGCGGCATCGCTGTTCCCCAGAATGGCTTCGGTGAGGTCGGAGGTGTTGAGCTGGAGGTCCTTGGCAGCCTTGAGGACGCCCTTGGTCTCCAGCTCGTGCGCGACCCAGGCCCGCGTGTTCGCGCCGATCGCGTTACCGTCGGCCTTAACCGCGGCAGTCAGGTCCTCCGTGGTCTTCTTGGCGTCCTTCTGGGCGCCGCCGAACACTCCGAGCGCGACGGTCGCCAGGGTCAGGGCGATACCCAGCGGGCCGAGAGCCTTCATCGTGAGGGATGCGGCAGAGGCGAGCCGCGGCATTGTCGTCGAGAGGGCGGTGATGCTCGCCTGGAACGCGGCGATCCGCGGCAGCATCAGCATGAACGAGCCGGCCGCGACTGCCACGGCCCCGCCGACCGCGGCGATGGCCACGGCCGTTCCCTGGGCCCAGGCCGGCAGCGCGGCGTATGCGGTGACGACCTCGTTGACGATCTTCACCATATCCCGCAGGACCTTGTTGGCCTCGGTGCCGGACTGGATCAGCGCGACCTCCAGGCTGCCCTTGAGGTACTGCAGGTCGCCAGCGAGATTGTCCATCTGGACGGCTGCCATGCGGGCGGCCGCGCCGTTGTCGTCGACTGCCTTGCGGTACTCGTCGATGCCGAGGGTGCCCTGCTCGTAGAGGATGTTCGCGGCGCGGACGGCGTCGGAGCCGAAGATGACGCCCATCGCGGCGTTGCGGGCCTCCGGGGTGAGCTGGGAGAAGCTGCGCTGCATGTTGCCGGCCAGCGCTGAGAGGCCGACGAACTGGCCGGACGTGTCGTAGGCGGAGAAGCCGAGCTTGGCCATCAGGTTCGCGGCCTCCGTCGACTGCGGGGTGAGCCGCTGCAGCATCGTCTTGAGGGAGGTGCCGGCGTCGCTGCCGACGAGGGCATGGTCGGCGAACACGCTGAGGACGGCGGCGGTGTCCTCGAGGGACAGGCCAGTCTGGTGCGCGAGGAGGCCGCCCGAACGCAGGGACTCACCCAGGCCGTGCACGTCGCTGGCGCTCTTGTTCGCGGCGGCGGCCAGGACGTCGGCGATGTGTCCCACGTCCTTTCCGTGGAGGCCGAAGACGTTCATGGCCTGCGCGGCGATCGTCGCGCTCTCGCCCAGCGACAGCTGGCCGGCGGCGGCGAGCGACAGGGCGCCGGACAGGGCGCCGCCGACGATGTCCGCCACGGAGACGCCGGCGCGGGCGAGCTCACCCTCCGCGTCCGCGGCCTGGGAGGCGGTGTAGGCGGTGTCCCGGCCGGCGGCGAGCGCCGCTTCCCGGAGCTGGCCCATCTCCTCCGCGGTGGCACCGGCGACCGCGTATACCCCGGACATGGCCTTCTCGAAGCGTGCCGCCGTGACGCTGGCCGCGGCGAACATGCCGAGCATGAGCAGGCCGGCCGTGCGCAGGCCGGTGAAGGCCTTCTCGCCCTGCTCGGCCGCGGTGGTGAGGGTGCGGAAGCCGGTGGCGGCCGAGGTGCGCATGGATGTGCCCCAGGCCGTGACCGCTGCGGCGGCGCGGGCGAACGCGCCGACCTGGACGGTCGCACTGGCCTGCGCGGACGCGGCGATCGCGGCCTGCGAGGCGATGACGCCCTGCCCGGCGGCGAGCCGGACGGCGAGCGAGGCGGTGATGCCCTGCGCGGAGGCAACGCTCGCCTCGGTCATCCGGGTGTCGGCGACCACGACCGCGTTGGCGGCCGACGTCGCCGAGGCGGCCATGCCCTGCATTGCCCGCTCGGTCAGCGTCGCGGCGGAGGCGAACGCGCCGGGGATGCCCTCGGCCGCCTCCGCGAGCCGGACCGCGCCGGCGGCCGTGGCCCGCATGGACTCCTGCGTGGTGCGGCCCGAGGCCTGCGCGACGGCCGCGGTGCGCTCCATCGCGCGCTGGCTGCCGGTGGCGGCGGCCTGGAAGGCGCTCTGCTGCTGGGCGCCGGCATCGGCCGCCGCCTGGGCGATGCGGCGGTAGGACTGCTCCGACTGTGTTGCGGCCCGCTGGGTGCCGGAGTTGTCGAGGTTGAGCCGGACGTTGACCGTGCGGTCGGTCATGAGCGATCCCCCTTCCGGCGGTGGACATGCACGTTGGCGCCGTGCGGGTCGCCGCCGCCCTTCTCGAAGGCCTGCGCGGTGCGGGCCGCGGTGGCGCAGGCGTGGCAGCGGATCACCTCGGCTGCCCAGCCGAACTCCTGCTCGGGGTCGGTGGACTCATCGAGCGGGTGGCCGCACCCGCGGCACACCTCGGCCTCGACCAGGAGGAGGGCGAGCGCCCAGGACCGGTCGTCCTCGGTCCACAGCGGCTCGCCCGGCCCGGGCAGGGGCCTGCCGAGGAACACCGACCGCGGCACGCCCCAGGCCCGCGCTGCCTCTACTTCTCGCCGGTGTGGGAGGCGGCGGTCGCGGAGGCGAGCAGCGAGAAAGGGATGGTGCGGGCCGCCTGCGTGTTGAGCCGCCACACGGCGTCGGCCAGGGCCTCCTGCTGCCCGTACGTCAGGCGCTCGGCCAGGCGCCCGTACTGTTCCAGCGTCATCGCCGGCTCGACGGTGCATGCGGCGATGGCCGCCGGGCCGAGCGTGTCCGGGTCGTACAGCTGGCCCTCGGCGCCGGGGTGGGCGGCGACGAGGTCGGACCACGCCTTCGGTGGCATCGCCCGCAGGCGGAAGGTGACGAGGTGCGTGCGCATCTCGTCCCGGATCTCCTGCATGCGCTGGGCGATCGGCACGCGGGGGCCACCCGCGAGCGAGTCGCCGACCATGGCGGAGGCGTCGGCGAGCTTGCGTTCCAGGGACTCGTACTCGCCCTGGAGGTGGCCGGCGAGGCACAGCTCCACGGTGTCCTCGCGCAGGGTCGCGCCGCCGATGATCGCCTCGATGTCCGTCGGCCCGGGGGTGGGGGTCTTGGGCATCAGGCCACCGTCGCGTTCGTCGCCGGGGAGGTGGTGACCTTCAGCGGAGCCATCCACTTCATGACCTCGTTCGCGGCCGGCGCCTTGTTCGCGCGCTCCCCGCATACGACCGGGTACACCTCGACCTGCTGGCCCGTGGCAAAACCGGTGGCGTAGGCGACCCCGCGGCGGACGACGAGAAAGCCGTGCACGCCGTAGGTGAGGGTGGAGTACGGCAGGTCCTCGGGCGCGGTGTCGCCGCGCTTGATGGTCAGCTCGCCGTCGAACTTGACCCTGCCGACCTCGTACGTGTCGGCGGTCGATGCCAGCGAGGACGTGTCGACGTCCGCCGTGGTCGGGTCCATCTTGAGGCCGTCGGGAGTGAGCCGGGGGGTGAGGTCGAGGGCGCCACCGGTCGTGAGCTCGGAGACGGTCGGGGCATTGATGTTGGCGATCGAGGGGACCCAGGCCACCCTCGTCTTGCCGTCGCTGATCAGGTCGGACATGGGGCCCTCCAGGGCATGCAAAAGGCCCCGGAGTCCGGGGCCAGCGGGCGGGTGCGGGGTGGGGATGGATCAGATGCGGATCGCGGCGACGGTCACCGACGTGACCGCGGAGTAGCTGACCGCGCACAGGCCGTCGGAGGTGCCAGCGAGGAGGTCGGCGGTCAGCGGGCCGATCATCCGCTCGCCGGACGCCGGGACGGAGATTGTCGGGCTGGTGGCGACCTGGCCGCGGGTCGTGGCGGTCGCGGCCAGGGTGACCGTAATGGGGCTGCCGCCACCGTTCTTGACGTGCAGGAAGGTGCGGTCGCCGGACATGGTGACCTTGTCGCCGCCGCCGGATGCGGCCGCGTAGGAGGGGGCCAGGCCGGCGAGGGCGATGACCTGGGTGGTGAGCGTGGCCATGGTGGCCTCCTTGTCAGTCGGGCAGGGAGCGGAGCCGGTACTGGACCGGCAGGTACCAGAGGGGCGGGGCGAGGTCGTCGTCGCGCTGCAGCGGCGGGCCGCCGAGCCGTTCGGGCCGCCAGCAGGCCCGGCCGGCGACCGTCAGCGGCGGGGACAGGGCGGCCGCCGCGCGGTCCGCGGTGCCGACGGCGCCCTGCGGGGTGGAGCCGACGCAGGTCAGCTGCACCGTGGTGTCGAGGACGGTGCGGTCGTCGGCGAGCGAGGCACTCTCGAGGGTGCCCGGGCTCGGATACAGGACCACGTAGGTGGCGGGTGGTGCGGCGGGGCCGGGTGGGGCGCCGCCCTGGTAGACGGTCAGGCCGGCCGCCGTCAGGACGTCCTCGACGGCCTGGACGTGCGGCAGGACAGCAGGGGTCGTCACAGGAGGTCCCTCCCGAGCTGGTCGACCGCGGCGATGAACCGCGGCTCTTCGGCGAGCAAGGCGCGGCCGCCGTCGTTGTGGGGCGGGTTGTGGACCGACCCGTACTCGAGGAGGTTGCCGAGCGCGCCCTGCGGGCCGGCCTTGTCCGGACCGATGAGCGCGCTGCTGCCGGCGCCGGGCACCGTGGTGAGGTCGTAGCCGATGGACAGCGGGTAGAGGCGGGCGTGCCGCCCGGCCGTGGACCGCGCGTTCGCCCTCCAGTCGTTCTTGATGTTGAGCGCGCCCCGGGAGACGACCTGGCGGCAGCGGGAGTCGATCTCGGCGGCGGCCCGCGCGAGGTCGGCGGCGAGCGCCTCCAGGCCGCTGATGTCCGCGGTCACGACCGGTCCTCAACGGCGAGGCGCCACGCGGTGGCGGTCGAGGACTCGCCGACGCTGGTCACCCACAGGACGAGGCCGGTCAGGCGGGAATCGGGCGAGGCGGTCACCTGGACCTGGTCGCCAGCGACGACCCGGTCGGCGGCGAGCGGCATGGCCGACCACGGCAAGGCGACCTCGTAGCGCCGCAGGACGACCGCGCGTTCGCCGAACTCCGCACCCATGGTGTGGGCCACCATCGGCTTGACGCGGGCCGGGCCCGAGTAGAGGACACGCGGGTCGGCCTGTTCGGTGGCGCCGGTGGCCGCGTCGTAGACCGGGGCGCCGGGCCGCTGGAGACGGACGGTGTCGGTCATCAGCTGCTCGTGCGCGGCCCGGCCGTCACGCAGGAGCGCGGTCGGGTCGATGCTCACGGCATCGGCCTGACGCTGATGGCGGTACGGCGGTAGGGCCGCAGAGCGGCCTTGTGGTCGCGGGTGAGCTGGGCGCCGCCGATGGTCTCGGAGGCGAAGGTGCGGGAGTAGTCGTCGATGCTCTCGGAGCGCAGGCCGAGCGGGTTGGTGAGGTTCATCGCTGCGAGGTCGAGGACGACGTCGGTGATGTCGTCGGGGATGGTCTGGTAGCCGTGGCTCCAGGTGACGCGCACCCGGGTCGTCCAGACGCCCAGCGTTCGGTTGAATGGCCAGCCCATGAGGCGGGTGCGGGACCCGTACCAGGGGTAGCCGCGGGTGAGCTCGCTGCCGATCCGGGTGAAGTCCCGGCTCTCGATGGCCTGGTACTCGATGCCCGTGAAGTCGGCGAGCTCGATGACGGTGAGTGGGTTGGCGCCGTCCACGACGAGGGGCCGCTGGGGCAGCTGGAGGGTCTGGGTGCCGCCCTCCAGCTCGGCGGTCTCCTGCGCGACGAAGGAGAGGACCTGGTTGGTGTAGCGGCGCACGCGGGAGGAGGCCCGGCGGATGGCGAGGTCCGCCTGGGCCGGGTCGAGGGGGCGCTGGAGCGCGGTGGCGAGGTCCTCCGCGGTGGCGAGCGGGGGCAGCGTCATCCGCTGTCACCTCCTCAGCTCTCGTCGGCCGGAGCGAGCTTCTCCAGGGCGGTGACCAGCCCGGTGCGGGGCTTCTCGGTGACCTTCTCGGCCGCCAGGGCCTGGGCCGCGCGGTCCTTGTCGTCGCCGACCCAGGCGAGGACGGCGGCGGTCGGCGCGGTGATGTCCAGCTCGCCGTCGCGCGGGTCGCCCTCCGACTCCTGGCCGTCGTCGTCGGTCAGCTCGTCGACCGGGCAGCCGGTGGCCAGGGCGTACTCGGCGAGGTCGCCGTCGAGGACGTCACCGGCCTGGACGGAGTGGAGTTCGTAGTTGTGGTAGCAGGTGAAGGGGGCGCGTGCCTGGGCTCGCATGGGGTCCTCCGGTAGGGGGCGGGGGCGGGGCGGGGGGGGGGGCCCGCCCGGGGGGGGGACGGGGGGGCGGTTTTCCCCCCCCGCCGGTTTAGGGCGGGGGGGCCCGGGAAGGTGTGACG